>JASLAI010000243.1 GCA_030147225.1 Planococcus sp. (in: firmicutes)
ATATAAGTCTTCATCGGCTGCGCTGCAACCCCTGATGAGAGAGTCACTTCTATCGTGCTGCGAGCCTCCAGTTGTTCCCCTGCAGCAGGTGTCTGTGACATGACTTTACCCGCTTCAACTTCATCTGATGCCTGTTCTGAAACAATTCGGATATTGAATCCGGAAGAACGGGCATATTCGTTGAGGTTCTCTTCTGTGAAGCCCGCCAGATTCTCAACACTTCGCATATCCTTGCCTTTGCTGACGATGAATTCTATATCCGTTTCGCTGATGATCACTTCTTCTCCCGCCGATGGTTCCTGATTTAAAATGGTGCCTTCTGGCTCTTCGGAAAATTCTTCAGAAGTTTCCACTGAAGCAAATTCTCTACCTTCCAGCGTTTCCGTAGCTTCTTCAACAGTTCCACCTACAAAGTTTTCCATTTCCATCGTTTCTTTGCCCATGCTGACAAACAGCTGAATTGCCGTTTCACGGTCTCTCATTTTTCCGGCTTCGGGAATCGTTCGAATGATGTGATTTGCCTCTACCTGTTCTGAATATTGTTCAGTTTCTTCCCCAGCGACAAAACCGGCTGCCTGCAATTCTTCAATTGCTTCATTATGCTCCATCTCTGAAACATCCGGCACAGCCACTTGTCTCGGTTCAAATAGTCCGGGAAAGGCAATGGCCAAAACCAGTCCGCCAATCAATAGAAAAGCAAGTATCCCCAGAATCCAAGGCCATTTCTTTTTCTTCTTTTTCTTAGGAGGTTTCTGTTCTTTCGGTGCTTTATCCAAGGGCAGAGGCATTGTTTTCGTTTCTGCCACACTGGTATAAGCAGCCACGTCTTTGATCGCTGGCATGGCTCTTGTTTCATCTTGGTCAATAGGCACAGTAAATTTGGGTTCATTCAGTCGTTCCGGCAACAAAACTGTGGCAAGGTCTGCCTCCATTTCATCGGCAGATTGATAACGATGCTGCATATTTTTCGCTGTAGCTTTCAAGACGACATTTTCCAGGCTCTGCGGAAGAGTCGGAACGGTTTCGCGCAAAGACGGCGTTTCGGTCTGCAGATGTTTTAACGCAATCGACACAGCCGATTCGCCAGAAAACGGCAGTTTTCCTGTAATCAATTCGTACATGACAATTCCAAGCGAGTAAATATCGGATTTTTTATTGGCCATACCGCCTCGCGCCTGCTCAGGCGATAGGTAATGGACAGTGCCCAGCACCGAATTCGTCTGGGTATAGGAGGTCGCACTCAAAGCCATCGCAATGCCGAAATCGGATATTTTTACATTGCCTTCTGCATCCATCAATATATTTTGCGGCTTGATATCCCGGTGGACAATCTGGTTGTGATGGGCATGCGCCAGAGCAGAAGTCAGTTGTTTCATAATCTCAACAGCCCGTTCAGGCGATACTGGTGAATGTTCGATTATGTATTCTTTTAAAGTTTTACCTGGTACGTATTCCATAACCAGGTAATGGACAGAACCGTCTTCACCTACATCAAAAATATTGACGATGTTTGGATGTGCCAGACTGGTGGTCGACAACGCTTCTCTTTGGAAACGTCTGCGCAATTCCTCTTCATTGGAAAAATCGTATCGCAAAATTTTGATCGCGATATCCCGATCCAATATCATGTCATGCGCCAAATACACATTGGACATGCCACCGCCGCCGATCAATTCCTTGATCTTGTAGCGGCCGTTGATGCTTTTGCCAATCAACATGCTTATACCTCCTCATCCATAGAGGACAGAAGAATCAATGAAATATTATCTTCTCCTCCCAGATCGTTGGCCATGGCCACGAGCTCTTGACCCTTTTGAGATAAAGGAACCGTTGAGCGAACGATGGAAGCGAGTTCTTCTTTCGGGATTTTATTGCTTAAACCGTCAGAACAAATCAATAGATATGATTCCCCTGTAAAAGTAAAATGGATCATTTCTCGTTCAATTTCAGCTTCCGTGCCAAGCGCCCGAACAATCCAGTTTTTCTTCGGATGTTCTTCAGCTTCTTCCTGGCTGATTTCCCCACTGTCCACCAGTACATTGACATAGGAATGATCTCGAGTAATCTGCTTAATGCCGCCGTTTATCAAATAGGCACGACTATCCCCGATATGGCATAAGAGGCCTTCATTTCCTTCAATCAATGCTGCAATCAAGGTGGTACCCATGCCTTTGCATTCGGGATTTATCGAGGCGTGCTCAAATACCAGACGATTGATGGTCTGGATGCGCTCGGAAAGCCACTCTCTTTTGCTTTCATTGGTGAGAAAAGCAGCGTTGCCGTCTTCCAAAAAATAATGGCCTAATTGATCGACCGTCATTTTGCTGGCCACATCGCCAGCTTTATGTCCGCCCATTCCATCCGCCACCACGGCGAGCATCAGTCCATCGGGTCGCTTAAGTACAGCTACACTGTCTTCGTTCACTTCACGGATTTTACCTGTATCACTTTCTACTACATACTGAAACAAATCATGACACCCCGATCCTATTCTTTGCCTGCTTTATGCTGTTGCTGTCTTTTGCGTTTTTTTGAAAGCTGCGATGAAAAAGCCATCACTTCCATAATCCTGAGGAAACACCTGAACAAAACCGGCATGTTTAATGCCCATAGCTGTTGGCAATGACGCCTGGATTTTTTCCATTTCAGGATGTTCCTTCAAAAACCGTTCAGCTGTGCCTCTATTTTCTATAGCATCTACTGTACAAGTACTGTATACCAGAACACCATCTTCTTTTAATAAACGGGCTGCCTGATCCAGCAATTCGATTTGAATTTCTTGCAAACGGGCGAAATCTTCTTCTTTTTTTGTGTATTTGATATCGGGTTTGCGCTTGATGACGCCTAGTCCACTGCATGGAGCATCCACTAATACGCGGTCGAACTTCTCTTCACCAAAGCGTTCAACGCTTTGCTTGCCATCACCTACTGCTGTTTCAATGACTGTGTGGCCTAAACGTTTGGCTGTTTCCTCAATGAGCTTTACTTTATGTTGATGCAGATCAAGCGCATAAAGCGTTCCACTATTGTTCATTTTCTCAGCAATATGAGTTGTTTTCCCGCCAGGCGCTGCGCACATGTCAAGTACAGTCATGTCCGGTTCGACTTGCAGGGCATATGCCGGAAGCATGGAGCTCTCATCCTGAATCGTAATAAACCCTTTTTCAAAGGTCGCCGTTCTTGCTGGCTGTCCGTTTGTGACAATTAAACATTCTGGAATTAATTTGCTCGGTACAGCTTCCAAATCCTCTGATTCAAGCATTTCAATGACTTCTTCCACAGTTGCCCGGACTGTATTAACCCGAACTGTCTGAGACGGCGTTTTATTGTTTTCCAATGCCATTTCACGTGTTTTTTCAAGTCCAAACTGCTCTGCCCAACGCCTGATCATCCAGATTGGATGGCTTGTTTCGATGGAAATCTTTTCATATGGATCGCTGATTGTATTAAACGACCGTACACCGTTGCGCTGCACGGAACGCAGCACACCATTAACCACAGAAGCGACTCCGCCATGCCCACGGCGTTTGGCGATTTCAACTGCTTCATGAACCACTGCATGGGCGGGAATACGATCCAAGTAGACGATTTGATACAAAGACAACCTTAGCAAGATTTTGACCCAAGACTCAATTTTGCCTTTTAGATAAGGTTCCAAATAGTAGTCGAGTGTCATTTGGTGCTGCAAAGTACCGTAAGTGATTTCTGTCAATAAGCCTCTATTTTTAGCTGCGATGCCGTAACTTTCAATGGTTTGGTGAAGCAATAGGTTGCTGTATGCCTGTTTGTTCTCAACTGCCCACAAAATTGAAAATGCAGCATCCCGGACATTGCCTTGAAGTTTTTTGTTTTTCATTCGAATAAATCTCCTGCCTGGATTTTAGGTCCTTTTAAATACTCTTTTGCCGTCATGCGTTTTTTTCCGGCTGGCTGCAGTTCGGTGATGGCAATAACCCCTTCTCCGGTCTGCACCAAAATGGAATCATCCGTCACGTCAACCACTTGGCCGGCTTGACCACTGGCAGTTGAAGACGTTTTTTCCGTCCACCAGATTTTCATATTGGCGTTATTGAAAGTTGTATAAGCGACAGGCCACGGATAAAGTCCGCGAACCTGATTGTAAATGTCCACCGCTGATTTCGACCAGTCGATGCGCTCCTGTTCACGTGAAATATTGCGGGCATAAGTAACCAGTTGTTCGTCCTGCGGAATGCGTTCGTTCGTTCCCTCAATGATCGATGGCAAGGTTTCTTTCAACAGATCACGCCCCGCAATGCTCAATTTTTCGAACATGCTGCCGGTATGGTCCTGCTCTTCAATCGATACCGTTACCTGCGAGATGATATCACCCGCATCCAGCCGGTCCACCATAT
>JASLAI010000291.1 GCA_030147225.1 Planococcus sp. (in: firmicutes)
CTTTTCAAAAAAAAAAGAACCTTTCTCAAGGATATAATCCCTGGAAAAACTCTTTTCAACTCCCAATAACTTAATCAGCTTATCTGAAAATCGGTGAAATTCCCTCGTCCGTCATTAAAAACCCGTGGCAGCTCATAAGTACTTCCCTAAGCTCAGCTGAAATACGGGCCTCATCATAAGCACAGACTGAAATGGCTTTAGTTTGAGGCATAAGGCGGTCTATCCCATACTCATATTCCTCAATATCTTTTAAAATTTCCATTTCATCCCGCCATTCGATATGCCCCCATGTACGGAAGCTCAGTTCCTCTTCCAGGAAGGGACTTATCAAATCGGCGAAATAGGCAAGAATCGTCGGCGGATGGAAATTGCCATTCCGCCAATAAAACGTAAAATTATTGATGTAATGAACTTTCTTCAACTGTTCTTGGGGCACCAACTCTTCTAAGCGCTTTAATATTTTTGGATAGATGCGTTCACTTTCAACAATTAAAACCTGCTCTCCCTGCTCTACACCAGTGATAATGTAAGAGACTGCATTGTTAATGTAACGCTCCAAATCATTCACAGAGTAAAAAATATGAGCACCTTTAGACGTCCGTACAATCTCTTCAATAGCAGTAATCTCTTTCTCCAAATGATCGTTCTCCTTTTCCCCGTAACTTGCTGTTTGTTCAAAATGTCCTTTTCACTTTATCTACTATACACAAAAATCCAGTTAAAAGATAATGCAACGCTTCTTTATCGCTTTGGCAGCGTAACTATCCTTTATCTCATGACACTGCCACCTGAAATTTTAACCGACTCTCCAACAATATTTCCGGCAGCATCCGTCAATAAAAATGCGATTGTATTTGCCACTTCCGCAGCTGTTGATAATCGGCCTGAAGGAATATCCTGTTCTGCTTTCGCCAATTCTTCTTCGAAGCTGGTGTTGTTTCGTTGTGCTTTGTTTCGCAGACTGTTTCTGGCCATTTCCGTATCTACATACCCCGGACATACGGCATTGACCCGGATGCCGTGTTCAATAGCTTCTACTGCCATCGACTGTGTCCATCCAACAACCGCAAACTTACTTGCAGAGTAAGCCGTGTTGCCATAAGTTCCTCGCAGCCCGGACAAAGAAGCCAAGTTCACAATATCCCCTTCTTCATGTTGCAGCATTTTTCGGTATACTTCTTGAGTCAGCAGGAAAGTGGACATGAAATTGAGATTCATCATATCATTAATGAACGACTCATCCAGCTCCTCGACTAGTTTTCCTCCTGAAACGCCGGCCGAATTCACTAATCCGTTAATAAATCCCAATTTACCTTCAGCATGTTCAATTAGCCGATTTCGATCTTCTGCTTTTGTCAGATCCGCTTCTTGTACAAACAGTCTATCTGCTGTGAGTTGTTCAAGCAGTTCTGCTTTTAATTTTTCCAGCTTCTCTTTATTGCGCCCGGTAATGGTGATTCGTGCTCCCATCGCAGCCAGAATACGAGCGGTCTCAATACCGATTCCCCCCGTAGCACCAGTGATCAGGACGTGCTTATGTGCTAATGCCTCTTCTGAAAAAACAGTCATTTCAACGGCCTCCTTTTAAATATGCCTACTCTTTTCCCTTTTGCTCCAGTTGCCTAAACCTCGCTTGTCCTATCTTTCTAATTGAAGAATTCCGCACGAATCCTGGATATGGCGTACATGCAAATTCAGGCATTTCCTGTATATAATACAAGTAGTTAGTTCAACATGGGCAAGGGGTGGCAGTGTATGGAAAAATCAATTCGACAATTAACTTCAGATGATCTGCATCATTTAGAAAAAATGGAAACGGGCATAGAAGATGACTATATTCTCCGGGTTTACAACCGGATATCCAGCGGAGCCAGCCGTATGTATGGCTTATTTCTTGACGATCGTCTCGCTAGCGTCGGCGGCTATACGATTTTTGCTAAACAATACATCATGCTCGGCAGAATGCGCAGTGATTTGCGCTTTCGTGGAAACAATTTGTCCACCCAATTGATGGCCTATATCATGGAGCAGGCTTTCAGGCTGCCTGCTATTCAATGGATCGGTGCGAATACACAGCTGGAAAATGCATCCGCAAGGCGGGTGATGGACAAACTGGGTCTTGAAGAAGTATCTACGCTCTACAGCGCTGTCACTTCCGATGCTTCTTTGCTCCAAACCGGCGGCGCCATTTGGCAGGAAGTAACTGAGCTGTCCCATAAAAAAAGATGGCTTGATCAGTTGTATATTAAAACCGGTTCCGTTTTCCCTTATGAATGCTATTATACTTTTCCAGCTTCCGAACAATTATTCGCCGGAGGCAAGCTGACACAATGGTCGTTTTTCGAGAATGCAGAACACGATCGGGTGTTGATTGCAAAAAAAGATTATAAACGTGATTATTATCTGCATGCTATCTATCCATGGGACGATCTCATGAAACAGCCGGGACTATGGGAGACTATCTCCATGGCACAGCATCGATTAAGCGAAAAAATGAAAACCGATGCTTTGCTATGGATGGATTTGAGTCCAGAACAGGTTCGTGCATTGCCTGCCCACCATCCTTTTGACCTTCCTTCACCGTGGTTGTTATATGGTACTGACCGCGAGAAGCGCAAGCAGATTAATGAATTTTCCAGTTAACAAAAAAGAGAGTCAACTTCTATCAGACCGATAAGAAGTTGACTCTCTTTTCATTTTATTTGAAGAAGCAAATTTAGACGCTTTCCGTCAATTCGTTTTCCCGGTCGATTCTTTGCTGATTCATCTTCATCTGCTCCAATTCGTCTTTTGTCAAAAATTGAACTTTATAACCGACCATTGCCATGACGATGCCAAGAATCGGTACGGCATAATTAAGCACCGCATACGGAGCATAAGCAAATGGATGAACCGCCAAAGTCGCCAGAATAAAGACCCCGCAAGTATTCCAAGGGATAAAAGGAGAAGTCAGAGTTCCTCCGTCTTCCAGAGCACGTGACAAGTTCTTAGAATGCAATCCTTTATCCTGATAAGCTGTAGCATACATACGCCCT
>JASLAI010000346.1 GCA_030147225.1 Planococcus sp. (in: firmicutes)
TCAGCGGCACCTGCTGAATCGGAAGGAATCAGGTCCAATAATGAGATGTCCAAGCCTTCCGGCTGCTGAATCAGGTGCTTGCTGCGCCTTACATTTTTGCGGTAACGATCACGGAACGTATTCATGCAGATTGTTGTCAACCAAGCCTTTACGTGATCCACTTCCGCAATTGAAGATTCGTAGCGTACGACTTTCAGCCAAACTTCCTGCATTAAATCTTCTGCTTCTGCTTTATTGCGTGTCAGCTTCAAACATAAATGATAAATGTACCGATTGTATTCTGTGTATAACGTTTCCATGATCGTGCCCCCGTCCGTTCTGCTTTCTCTTATAACCTTATATTGACGGAAGTTTACCTTTCACTCTATCGCTTGTACTTTCATTTCCCTTACAAAGGTGTAATAAAAGGAACTTTTTATCAACAGCCGCTTTTTCTTCTATTCGTTTGCTCCTTTGCCTATTGCTGTCCATAAAAAAACCTCCTGTCCGCGGACAGGAGGTTTCTATTTATACTAAAACTTCTTCTTCGTCAGTTTTTATGATCGTTAAGCGCACAATACGGTTACGGTCCATTTCGTTGATTTCAACATGTAGATTTTCGTATGTGAACTGCTCGCCTTCATCGGGAACATGCCCTAGCTGCTGCATGACAAATCCAGCGATCGTATCGTGGTCATTTGGCACATCCACTTTGAACATGTCATTAACATCTTCAATTTCAAGGCGGCCATGGCAAGACAACAAGGTGTCTGTCATTTCAAAGACCAGTTCATCATCTTCTACATCTGTTTCATCTTCGATATCCTGGCCAATCATTTCTTCGATAATGTCTTCGTGCGTGACAATTCCAAGTGTTCCACCGTATTCATCCAAAATGACAGCCATATGTTTCTTCTTGGCCATCATCATTTTAAATACTTTTTCGACGCTGACCGATTGAACCACAAACAACGGGTTGTCATCCATCAGCTCTTCCAGCGTCAAGTTCGGGTTCATCGACCACTCGATTAATTTCTTCGAATAAAACAAGCCGACGACATTGTCCATGCTTTCCTCATATACAGGGTAGCGGGTGTAAGATGAATCCAGGATTAAATCACGGACCTCTTCATAAGTTGAACCGATCGCAATCCCTACTGTATCGGTTCGGTGCGTCGACATAACATCTGAAACGTCTTTGTGAGGGAAATCCAGAACGCCTTTGATGCGCTCGGATTCATCTTCTTCAAAAGTACCTTCAGTCGATGCAATATCCACCATCGTCCGCAGTTCTTCTTTTGTCATAGTCGCTTCTTTCACCGAGCCTTTGGAAATGATGCGAATAAAGATATTTGTAAATTGAGCCAACAACCAGGTTAATGGCAACAAGATAACCACCATGAAACTGATGACTGGAAACACAATATAAGCTACTTTGTCCGAGAACGTTGCCGCAATTGTTTTCGGCAGCACTTCTCCAAAAATGATAAGGACAACTGTCAAAATCGCTGTAGCGAGTCCAACTTCCCATCCTCGTGTAATAGCAATTGTTGTAACTAATGTCGGCAGCATGATGTTGGCGATATTATTGCCGATTAAGATGGTAGTAATCATTCGGTCCGGCTTCGCAATTAACTTCTGCAGTTTCTGCGACTTGACGTCTCCCTGCTCCGCGCGAAGATGGACCTTCATCCTATTTACTGCGGTCAATGCCGTTTCGCTTCCCGATAAGAAGAACGACATTATTAAAAAGATACCCAATGCTATAAACAATATTCTTTCCTCCAGTGTCATAAACACATAATTTTACGAACTCTTTCCGTATAAAACACTATACCACAGGCAATTTCCACTTGTCGAAAACCAAAACCTGGTATGTTATAATTTTTTCATACTCAAATCAAACGAATCGAGGGATCCTGATGAACGCTCAAGCTGTAGACCAATACTTTAAAGACAACCGGGAACCACACCTGGAAGAATTAAAAACATTTTTACGCATTCCTTCTGTCAGCTCTTTATCCGAACATAAAGCGGACATGCAAACAGGTGCAGAGTGGCTGATTGCTGCATTCGAAAATGCCGGTTTGGAAAACGCAAAAATTGACGAGACAGATGGCCATCCTGTGGTCTATGCCGATTGGCTTCATGCAGAAGGCAAGCCGACAGTGCTCGTATATGGGCATTATGATGTCCAGCCGGTGGACCCGCTTGAACTGTGGGAAACAGCTCCGTTTGATCCTCAAGTACGCGGCAACAAACTTTTTGCCCGAGGTGCGAGTGACGATAAAGGCCAAGTATTTATGCACATCAAAGCCGCCGAAGCCCTGTTGAAGCTAAACGGAGAGTTGCCGGTCAACATCAAGTTCATCATTGAAGGCGAAGAAGAAATCGGCAGTCCAAACTTGCCGAAATATGTAGAAGAAAATCAGGAACTCTTGAAGGCTGACGTCATCGTCATCTCCGATACAGGGATGCAAGGGCCAGGACGTCCAGCTGTCTGTTACGGACTGCGAGGACTTGCCGGCATCCAGATCGATGTAAAAGGACCTAAAGGCGATCTGCACTCAGGATTATACGGCGGCGCTGTACAAAATCCATTGCATGCTGTTGTTGAAATCCTGCAATCGTTCCGCGATAAAGAAGGCTTGATCCAAGTGGAAGGCTTTTATGACGATGTACTTGAAGTCTCCGACAAAGAGCGTGAAGAATTCGCAGCACTTGAATTCGATCTTGAACATGAAAAACAGGAAATCGGCATTACCGAAGATTTTGGTGAAAAAGGCTATTCTTTCGTTGAACGTACATGGATTCGCCCAACACTTGAAATCAATGGCATTACTGGCGGGTTTTCTGGTGAAGGCATCAAAACTGTGCTGCCTGCGGAAGCCAGTACCAAAATCACTTGCCGCTTGGTACCAAATCAAGACCCGGACGACATTGTTGCAAAATTGAAAGCACATGTAGAATCCCATAAGCCTGCGGGTGTGGCCGTTGAAATTTCAGAGTTTGATAAAGGCAAACCTTTCCTGACGCCTTTTGATCATCCTGCCATTCAGGCAGCGGGACGCTCCTATGAAAAAATCTATGGCGTACCGACGGCATTTACACGCATGGGCGGCTCTATTCCGATTGTGGCCGCCTTCGATGAAATTCTCGGCTTGCCAGTTGTCTTGATGGGCTTTGGACTTGCGTCTGAAAATTTCCATGCGCCGAATGAACATTTCCATCTTGAAAACTTTGACAAAGGGCTTCGCGTCATCAGCGATTACCTTTTTGAAGCAGCGGATTTAAACTGATCTTATCTATAAAGGCCTTCCCTACATATCGGGAAGGCCTTTATACTCTGTTTGTATTTTGAATTTGGGGGCTTTCTAATGATCGTTTATTGGCTACTTTCTTATTTTATCGGTAACTTTCTGACAGCCTGGTGGATCGGCAAGTGGAAAGGTGTCGATTTGCGGAAACAGCGCAGCGGCAACCTGGGGGCCAGAAATGCAGGGGCCATCCTTGGAAAATCTGCCTTTGTTTTGACTTTTCTTGGTGATGCTGGAAAAGGCGCTCTGGTCGTCTGGATCGGATTCTTCTTCAACTTTCCCATCTGGACTATAGCGATAGCGGGCCTGGCCGTCACCATGGGGCATTTGTTTCCATTCTGGCTCAAATACCGTGGCGGCAAAGGTATCGCAACCTTCATCGGGGTCACCTTTTGGTTAACGCCAGATCTGTTTTTGGCGATGCTTATTCTGTTCCTGGCATTTCTCCCATGGTTCAAAAGTGCAACATTATCGATGCTGGCCAGTTTTTCCGGTTTTATTGCAATGGCAATCATTCTTCAGGTGTGGCCGGTAGTTTGGCCATTGATTGGAGCCATTATTATTATTGTAATTAAGCACAAATCCGATATTAAAGAATCCTACAAGGCACGATTCCATCCGTCTTCTCTACAAGAAAAGTAGTTTATTCAGCTATTACTACCGCAGAAATATTATCCGTGTTATAGTTTTTGTATTCTAATTATTCTAAAAAGATGGGGGTTTTTATATGAAAAAGCCGATTGCATGGGTTATAGATACGACAGGATTCGTGACGGAAGAATTTAAAGCTCATCCGGATGTCTATATTGTTCCACTTAATATTCATTTTGGGACGGAAGAATTTATTGATGATGGAGTCGATTTAACAAACGACGAGCTTTATCAGCGCATCAAGGAGTCGGCGGACTTCCCAAAAACCTCACAACCTTCTGCTGGAAAGTTTGCGGAGCTATACGATAAATTAAAAGAAGAATACGAATGCGCAATTGCTGTTCATGCTTCCGCTAAGCTAAGCGGTACAATCGCCTCTTCGACTGCCGGTGCTGAAATGAGTGAATTCAAAGTTTACGCCATCGATTCACTGGCGCTGTCATACGGTCTTTCAGGATTAATTGAACGCGGGCTTCAACTGCAGGAGCAAGGACTCGGGGCGGAGGATATCGCCAAACGGCTTGAAAAGGAAACTGCAAATTTCCGTAACTACATCTTAATAGGTAATTTGACACAACTTTATAAAGGCGGGCGCATGAGCGGAGCCCAATATTATTTAGGCAGCCTGCTGCAAATTAAGCCGATCGTCCAGCTGACTGCTAAAGGTGAACTTCAGCCTATCGATAAAGTCCGTTCACACAAAAAAGCCATTCAGTATTTGATCAATCATGCTAAGAAAGACCACGAAGAGTTTGGGGTCCGCAGATTTCAGATTATGCACGGCCACGTCGCAAAAGAAGCCGAAAGCCTGAAGCAGGAAGTGCTTAAAGAGATCCCGGATGCGGATATATTAATTGGTGATTTAAGTTCGTCGCTTGCCGTTCATGCAGGCGAAGGAACCCTTGCTTTCTTATGGCGACGGGAAGAAGTGTAGAGCCTGCGTGCGACTAACGGCACGCAGGCTTGTTTTACTTTTCAGACTTTTCGACTGAATCGGCCGTTCCTAAACGGCTATTCCACTATCGTTCTGCTACAATAAGAGTAGAAGAATGATGGTGAGGTGGATTTAATGCAACATGTAGAACGAGAACTTACTGAATTTGTAAAGCTTTGTGATGCAAGAGGCCAATTAAATCCGAAAGCCATTGGATATGCAAAGCAACCTTTGGTGGAAAGTAATTTACGCGGTAATTTCATGCGAAAAAAGAAATGGAATTACTGGTGCGTATTCGGAGATGAAATTCTGTTTTCGGCAACAATTTCCCATCTGGATTACGCGACCGTTTGTTTTGTTTACTTTCTCAACTACGAAACCCAGCGTTTTTATGAGAAAACGGTCGTTGTTCCATTTACACGGCATGTAAAGCTATCCGAAAATGCATTAGAGCCCTGCTATTTTCGCAGTGATTCTATGACGGTTGAATCTATATACAGTCAGAATGCAACGCACCTGACTGTCTCCGCCAAAGACTTTGACGGAGAAGATCTGGAAGCTATTCTGGTT
>JASLAI010000353.1 GCA_030147225.1 Planococcus sp. (in: firmicutes)
TTAAAAATTCAATTGTTTATACGGGCGCTTGCGCTTTTCTTGTTGTCTAGCTCCAGCGCCCAGCTCTTTGGGTCATAAGCCAACACGGCTGTGCAGCAAAGAGCGCTGCTTCGCCGGTTTGTCTTATGCCCGTCAGAGCTACACGGGCGCTTGCGCTTTTCTTGCTGTCCAGCTTCAGCGCCTGTGTAGATTCTAGGGTCATAAGCCAGACCAGCTGCGTGGCAAAGAGCGCCACACTACTGGTCTATCTTATGCCCGTCGAATCTACACGGGCGCTTGCGCTTTTCTTGTTACCAGTCAAAATTTTCGGGATACTCTGCCTTTATAGGGATTTCATGTATTGATTTTTTGTATGGTGTGGCGGCTGCCAGGAGTTGGTTGCGAAAAGCTGTATAGTCTTGATCCTGTACGGCGATTTTCATAGCAATAGCCGATAAGCTTTGTTCGCGCTGCTGCTTGGACATGCCGATGTATTTCAAATTCAAAAGGTCCACATACTGGATTGCATAATCATTTACTGTCACTGGCTGATTGAAGGCTTTCACTATCAGCTCAAATTCTTCCTGGGGCACATGTCCCTGCAAGCAATCAAGAACCAGTGACTGGAACCGGGAAATGACTGGCAAATGGATATCCCATAGAGGGAATTGTTTTTCTTCCTGATAGAATTTAACGAAATCCTTTAAGGCGATGGCGGCATAAATTAATTCTGGCCATAGCACTTCAGCAGAAAAATATATGTTCTTATCGGGTGCAATAAACCCGTGCTGCTTCATCGTATGTTCGTGCAGACCATTAAAGACAAAATCAACATTGCGGTCGCCTTGGGCTGCGTGGCGAATTTCATAGGAAATGCCAAGGATACGCATACGGGATCCTTCATAGCCGTAATATTGGTCTTCTTTGCCTACCACTCTGTAAATAGCCTGATTGAGTTCATCTAGGTCGAAGTAGTCCCCGCTAATTTTAACGCCAGTATGATTCGGCGTGCTTTTCATCGTCAGCATGTCAGTATCCTCCTTAGCGTTTCGGTGTGTATTCGAGTTGAGTGAATAATTCGTTGCGCTCTGCTTCGGTCAAATCGCGCCATTCACCGACAGCTAAGTCACCTAATTGGATATTCATGATGCGGACTCTCTGTAAATTGCGGACTTCATACCCCAGCGCTGTACACATGCGGCGTATCTGACGGTTCAAACCTTGACGCAGCGTAAGTTTGAAGGTATAAGCAGAGAGTTTGACGGCTTTTGCCGGAAGCGTCTTCGTATCAAGAATTTCCACGCCTTCTTCCATTTTTGCTATAAAGGATTCTGTAATAGGCATGTCGACTTTAACAATATATTCCTTTTCATGCTCATTTTCAGCCCGCAGAATTTCGTTGACGATATCCCCATCATTGGTTAGTAGGATGAGTCCTTCTGAATCTTTATCAAGCCTTCCTACATGGAAGATGCGTTCAGGATGGTTAACAAAGTCAACAATATTCCCCTCGATATGGCGTTCTGTTGTACTGGTGATGCCAACCGGTTTATTTAATGCCAAATAGACATATTGCTGTTTTGGCTGTTCGATGATTTTGCCGTCGACGCGGACTTCATCTCCTGTGTCGACTTTGCTGCCGAGTTCTGCCGGTTGTCCATTTATGGTCACTCGCCCAGCTTCAATGAACTTATCGGCTCCTCGGCGTGATGTAATTCCTGTTTCGCTTAAAAATTTATTGATTCGCATACTAAATTCCTCTCAGTTCTATATTTCCTAGTCTTCCTCTCATTATACATCAACTGAACAGGTGAATAAAAAATTTCGATATTCTACAGTTGCAATTTTTCGATTAGTTTGACAATATAGAAGGGAAGCTGTTATTGATGCGCCTAAGGTATTTTAAATTATTGTAAGCGTATACATAATGGTAATACGAGTAAAGGGGAGAAATGGGAATGGTCTATGCAATGCCAAACACAGAAGGTTCAAAAATTACGTTTAAAGACAAGTATGAGAACTTTATAAACGGAGAGTGGAAAGCGCCTGTCAAAGGGCAATACTTTGAGAACGTTTCTCCGGTAACAGGTAAAAAATTTACGGAAATAGCCCGTTCAACGGCTGAAGACATTGAACTGGCTCTTGACGCAGCGCATGCTGCAAAAGACGCCTGGGGCAAAACTTCGGTCACGGAACGTGCCAATGCACTTTTGAAGATCGCAGACCGGATGGAGCAGAATTTAGAAATGCTAGCAGTTGCAGAAACTTGGGATAACGGCAAAGCGGTGCGTGAAACATTAAACGCCGATCTGCCGTTGGCAATTGATCATTTCCGTTATTTCGCTGGAGCAATCCGCGCGCAAGAAGGATCATTGAGCCAAATCGATAACGATACGGTAGCCTACCACTTCCATGAGCCGCTTGGTGTTGTCGGACAAATCATTCCATGGAATTTCCCGATATTGATGGCTGTCTGGAAGCTGGCTCCTGCTCTTGCTGCCGGTAACTGTGTCGTATTAAAGCCTGCTGAGCAGACGCCGGCAAGTATTCTTGTGTTAGCTGAAGTGATCGGTGATATTCTGCCTCCTGGAGTTTTGAACATCGTTAACGGATTTGGTCTTGAAACAGGGAAACCGCTTGCTTCCAGCCCGCGTATCAGTAAAGTGGCATTTACAGGTGAAACGACTACAGGGCGTATGATCATGCAATACGCTTCGCAGAACCTGATTCCAGTAACGTTGGAGCTGGGCGGGAAATCACCAAATATCTTCTTCAAAGATGTAATGGATCAGGACGATGCGTTCCTAGATAAAGCGATAGAAGGATTTGTTATGTTCGCTTTAAACCAAGGGGAAGTATGTACATGTCCATCTCGCGTGTTGATTCAGGAAGACATTTATGATGAATTTATGGAACGTGCAATAAAACGTGTAGAAGAAATCAAGACTGGAAACCCGCTTGATCCTGAAACAATGATGGGGGCGCAGGCTTCCATGGAGCAAATGGAGAAAATACAATCTTATTTGGATATCGGCAAGCAAGAAGGTGCATTGGTTCTTGCGGGCGGAGATCGCAACGACTTGGATGGCGAACTGTCTGAAGGCTTTTACATTCAGCCAACAGTGTTTAAAGGCCATAACAAGATGCGTATTTTCCAGGAAGAGATTTTTGGACCAGTTGTCTCTGTAACGACATTCAAAACAAAAGAAGAAGCGCTTGAACTCGCAAACGATACTTTATACGGATTGGGAGCTGGAATCTGGACGCGCGATACCAATACAGCTTACCGCTTCGGACGCGGCATCCAGGCTGGGCGTGTATGGACGAATTGCTACCACCAGTACCCGGCTCACGCAGCATTTGGCGGATACAAAATGTCCGGATTTGGCCGTGAAAATCATCTCATGATGCTCAATCACTATCAGCAGACGAAAAATATGCTGGTCAGCTACAGCGAAGATAAGCAAGGGTTCTTTTGATTCTAAGGCATTGCCAGCTGGAACTTTAAGAGGAAAAAGAAAGTAGGGATAGCAATGGTCGAACGCGTAATTGCGACAGATGCTGCTATTGAATTGATCCAATTGCTGAAGGAAAAGCACGGACCGGTCATGTTTCATCAATCAGGGGGCTGTTGTGACGGCAGTTCGCCCATGTGCTACCCCGAAGGCGATTTGTTCATAGGGGATCAGGATGTCCTCATGGGTGTGATCGGGGACAGCAAATTCTATATGCATAAAAACCAATTCGATTATTGGAGACATACCCAGTTGATCATTGATGTGGTACCCGGTCGGGGTGGAATGTTTTCCTTAGAAGGAGTGGAAGGGAAGCGGTTTTTGACAAGATCGCGGGCCTTTACTGCTGAAGAAACGAAGGAATTGCAGGAGCAGATTTAAAACGAAACCAGATGCCTAGGCATCTGGTTTTTTTATTGTCCATTGATGCTGAAAATACACTTGAAACCTTTATAAATCAATGGGTGAAGATAGAATTCATATCGAAAAAATGGTATAATTTCAGCATGAAAGGTGGTCATCCAGTTGACGAAATTAGTGAACCGAGTTTCCCATGAACAAGCCAATCACGCGATCTCCTGCGCTTCACATTCTCTGGTTACGGAAGGATTTGATGTGACAAGTGAGGATGAGAATTTCGTTCGGTCGGTATTGACTGGTGAACGGACGGAAGCACAATTCCATCAGGCCATCAAAAGGAAGTTCGATGTCTAAGTATCAGCATGCCTCAATGTACTGCTACTCCGGGACTGATGTATTGATCAATTTGTTTGATATACAGGATGAAGAAAAACTGAAGGAATTAGAGAAAGTCTACTCCTTGCTTCGTCTGTCGGAATTGCAGATACAGAAGCCTGCAGACCCTATGAACGCAGAAGCCTTTTTAGCCATTCATCGATACCTTCTTCAAGACGTTTACCCATTTGCCGGTGAATTGCGAAAAGAAATGATCTCTAAAGGCTCTTCTTCTTTTGCTCATCCCAAACATATTGAGACGCATTTGCTGAAAATCTTTGGTGAATTGAAGAATGAGAATTATTTGAAGGAGTTGCCGCGAGATCAGCTGATCTCACGCCTTGCTTATTTTCTTTCGGAATTGAATGCACTTCATCCTTTTCGCGAAGGCAATGGCCGGAGTGTCCGTGAATTTGCACGCCGCCTGATGCTGAATGCCGGTTACCGGCTGGATTGGGAAAAGGTTTCTGAGCCCGCAGAAATTATCAATGCTTTTGTTGATTCGTTTAATAAAGACAACAAGCGGCTTGAAAGACTATTGGACGATATTGTGACTCCATAGAAAATGCCAGTTGCTCGGAGAGCACTGGCATTTTCTATGCTTTACGATTCAGGATTTTTACGAAGCCACTCGATGCCGAATTCGACGATCGGCTTCATATACACAAGACAAGTTTCGGCTTGCCCTAATTTGCCTTCAGCGATGTGGCCTGGAAAGGCTTTAGCAATTTCCGGAAAGCGGTCTGAATCCATGTCCACACAGTCATATGTCTGCCAGAACCTTTTGCCGTCAAGTGAAATTGCCGCGCCTTGCGGGGAAGTCGTACGGTTTTCCTGTGCGAATTCAGCATAGTGGAGAGCTGTACACGAATCAAAACCGACACCAATCAACAGAATTTTTACTTGTTCCTCCATCATTTTAGCAAGCGGCGAGTTTTCTCCGAAGGAATCTTCGATCGGCTGTTCATTCATCCAAATGGCTGCTTTGCTCCCCCATGCTATAAAGGAATGAGAGGGATGCGGACTTCGGATAGTCAGTGGATGCCGGTGGAAACATTCGGCAATTTTGCCCATGCCACGCAGTCCACTTATGTGGGGATCAAAGGCAGGCAGATGATCACGGATGGGCTGATGCCAATTTTCAGGAACCGGCGGCTCCATCCAGTAAACGGGGTCTGAGTTGTCCGCAGACTGAGCGGGCATGATTAAGGTGCCGGAATCAGTAATGGTTTCCATTAAAGCTTCTACGACGGCCTGAGCGCCTCCGGAGATCCACCCCATAGATTTTAAAGAGGCATGGACCATCAAAGCGTCGCCCTTAGCAATTCCCAGTTGATGAAGTTGGTGTTTTAACGTTTCTTTTGACTGGAATTCAGGTGTGTTTAAAATATTCAATAACTCTGACATAAACTATCCCTCCGATTTCATTATATTATAAAGGAAAGCCTGCTGTTTTGGGAAACCTGTGTCAGCCTGGCAATAGAGAAAGGAATGATGAATATGCAAGCAAAACCGATGAAAGAGTCGAGAACCATTCAAACAAAATTGGTACTCCCGCCGGACACCAATCACATGGATTCCATTTTTGGCGGCAAGGTCTTAGCATATATTGATGAGATTGCAGGAATTACGGCGATGAAGCATGCGCGTCGGCAAGTAGTAGTGACAGCATCTATCGACTCAGTGGATTTTCTTTCTTCTGCACGAGTAGGAGATGTACTGGAACTGGAAGCGAACGTTACTTCAACTGGACGAACTTCCATGGAAGTATATGTTCGGGTCAAGTCGAAAAATTTGCAAACGGGCGAAGAAAAATTGACGACAGAGTCATTTTTAACAATGGTGGCCATGGGAGACGATGGACAACCGACTCCGGTACCGCCTGTTTTTCCAGAATCACCGGGTGAAAAGCTATTTTTCGAATCAGCTCCTGCAAGACGTGAACATCGGAAAATGCGTGTGAAAACACCAAGATAACAGCGAAAGGTGCATGGAATAAATTCCATGCACCTTTTTATAACGGCAATTATTAGATGGGCGTTTCCCTATTTGATTTCACGTTCGCTAAAGTGTTGCCCGTCTCACTGCTGATAACTGACATGCTGCCATCCGTTTCAAGAACAACCGCTTTTACTTTTTCAGTAGATCCAAACCCAGTGTTGCGGATGGCCTGCAGGATTTCAATTTCCTTAATGCGTTCCTTTTTCATGGCATTTCTAAGGAATTGTCCATCCAAGAACAGCAGGCGGGGTTCTGACTTGATGATCTTGTTGAACCAATCGGAATGAACGGAAAGAAGGGTAAATACATACTGCATAAGTATTAATAATGCAAATGCAGTCAGCCCTTCAAGAAGGCTGACATCTTTGCTTAATAAAACTGTGGCCAATGTCGAACCCAAGGCTACAGTTACAACCAAATCAAACGCATTTAATTTAGTCAATGTACGTTTGCCTGAAACGCGCAGAAAAATTACTAGCCCAACATAGGCTAAGAAACCGACTGTAACAATTCGGATAAAACTGTCGAAAGTAATTTCAAACATGTTAGCCCTCCTTTTATCTAAAGAAATTAATAAAATTATCCACATGTTGATAAGTTCGATTTGTATGAGAATATCAACAAAATTCAAACATCTTATCCACATAGCACACATAAATAGCTTAGTAAATGTGCATAAGAATGAAAATGTGGAAATTTTTATGTGGAAATCCAAATTTTCAGGGAGTATTCCTGCTACTATCCATGTTTCCCTTTATAG
>JASLAI010000393.1 GCA_030147225.1 Planococcus sp. (in: firmicutes)
AGAGGGCACCTTATAAAAGGCGCCCTCTCTTTTTGCATTAATTGACACCGGTATGGATTTTATATCTCTGTGATTAGTGCAAATCCATCGATACCCATCGGAGTTACCAAACGAGCACTGCCCAAGTAATGGCAATGACCGTAATGACAAAACTCGAGTAACACCCCACCACAAGCTGCTCCTTCAAGGAAAATGCATGTTTTTGAAAAGCCAAAAGCGTGGTAGGTGAATGAATGGGCAAAATAGTAACCCCACCAATAATCATAATGACCAAAAATGCAGAAGCCATAACAGACAACTCTAATATCATGGCATAGTTCATGATAATCGGAAAAATGATGATCATTGAAGTTGAAGGAACAACAAACAGGAATCGCAAGGCAAAAATGAAACAGGCTATGTATAGAACATTTCCGAAATCACCAAATCCGCCTGGCAATAAACTCATTAGTTGCTCAGCCAAGACTAAGGCGGTGCCATTCTCATCAATTACGTAGCCCAGTGAAAACGAAGAGCCCAGAAGCAGAAAGGTTTCCCAATCATAGGACCTTACCGTTTTATTTGTTATCAGCCCATTGATCGGCATTGCATAATAGCCAACCAATAAAAGTGGAGCCAAAATCAACGGAACCTGCTCATGGTCAAACACAATCCAACTGGCGATCATGACGATAAAAGGAAGCAGAATCCACCAAAAACGAGGCGGAAGTCTGCCTTTTTCTGTTTGAAAATTTTGCGGCTGAACAGGAGTTATTGGGTCGCTGTTTCGTTTGAAGTAAAACCACACCCCGAAACTGATAATCAACATCGCCAGCCATAAAGGCGGCGCAATTCTTAGAAACCAGCCAAGCCAAGAAATTTGGATGCCCCCAAAATCTTTCATTAATTGCGCGGCCAGAATCGGAAATCCCCCTCCTGTAAACACAATCATCGTCGAATTTTGATTAAGCATTCCAATCACATACATACAGTATTTACGAAAAAGACTTTCCTGCCCAAAGCCAAACCGGTCATTGACCTGTTCGATAATCGGTTCGAGTATCCGAAATCGCGCGACCGCCGATGGCAGAAGCACAGGCATAATTGCAATCAGCAAAGGCAAACCAAGCAATATTGCCTGGATTCCGCCTTTGCTGAACTTTAATATGATTCGGGCAAATACTCGGTCCACTCCCGCACTCACCAAGGCAGTTGAAATCAGGGACAGCACCAAAATAAAGTAAAGTGCATTTGAAAGGAAACCTACAAAAGCTTCTTCAGGCTGATCAACTATTCCAAACAGCAGCATCAAGCCAATCAATACCAGGCTTGATGCTGCAAAAGGCATGGTACTGAGCGTCCAGAAATAAATTGCAATCACCAGCAGCAAAAGCGTTAATTGCTGTTGGGGTGAATAGGCAGCCCCCACATCCGTAAAGTAGAAGCAGGTGGCTGCCAAGCCCAATAGGAAAAGCAGGAGCCAAGGACGAAGTTTCGAGAAGCTCACATCGCCACCCCTTACATCTTAGCCAGTTTGCGACGGCTTCTCCATTTTAGAAGACCTGGAATGACAAGTGACAAGAGCGCAACAAGAATTAACGATAATGGCAACGGGCTGTTGACAAAGATGGCTAAGTTCCCATTTGAAATCGTCATGGACTGTCTGAATGCTTGCTCCATCATGCCGCCAAGAATGAAGGCCAGGATAAAGGGGGGTGCCGGGAACGAGAAGACGCGCATGGCAAATCCCAATGCCCCAAAAACAAGCAGCATATAAAGGTCAAATACGTTAAAGCTGATGGAATAGACACCGATCAAACTGAACATGATAACCAATGAAATCAATAACGGCCTTGGAATACTCAAAATTTTAGCCAAGTACGGAATCAGAGGCAGGTTCAAGATTAACAGGAAGATATTACCTACATACATACTGGCAATAATTCCCCAAAAGATTTCAGGACGATCGGTCATAAGAAGCGGACCCGGTTGGACGCCCAACACAAGAAAGGCACCCAACATGACTGCTGTTGTTCCGGATCCGGGAATACCGAGACTCAGAAGCGGCACGAATGCACCACTTGTTGCCGCATTATTTGAACTTTCCGGAGCAGCCAATCCCTTAATGGATCCTTTCCCAAATTCTTCAGGATTTTTCGAGATTCGTTTTTCAAAAATGTAACTAATGAACGAAGCAATGGTGGCACCAGCTCCTGGCAATACTCCCAGTATAAATCCAACAAATGACTGACGCGTCATTGGACCGCTCATCTCTTTCAGGTCTGCACGTGTTACCTTTAAACTTCCGAGCTTTTGGTCGTCACTCAAACTGCGGTTTTTTCGGTTCAGAACCAGCATACATACTTCGGCAATGGCAAATAGGCCAAGTGCAATAATTAAAAAGTCAAACCCATCGTATAAATTTACGTTTCCGAAAGTAAACCGCTGTGTGCCGGTTTGCGGGTCAATTCCTATCGTCACTACCATGACTCCAGCTACCGCAGAGATCATAGCTTTTATAGTAGAACCTTCTGACAAACTGGAGATGGCTGTTAAGCCCATCAGCATTAAAGCGAAATAGGCAGGTGGCCCAAAAGAAATCGCTACGCTGGATAATGCAGGCGCCAACAGCATCAGCATAATAACTGAAACAGTTCCGCCAAAGAAGGAAGCAATCGCCGCAATCGCTAAAGCTTTCCCGGCCTTGCCTTGCTGCGCCATTGGGTAGCCATCAAACGCAGTTGCAACCGTTCCGGATATTCCTGGAGCGTTCAACAGGATCGAAGAAGTAGAACCGCCAAATACGGCTCCGTAATATACACCCGCCATCATAACCAATGCTGGCGCCGGATCCATCCCATATGTAATTGGAATCATAATTGCGATGGCGCTGATAGGTCCCAGACCGGGCATCATCCCGATCAGAGTTCCTACAACTACCCCGATTAAAACAAACAAGATGCCTTCCAAACTTAAAGCAACTTGGAAACCAGCCAGCATTCCTTCAAAAGCACTCATAAAGTCCACACCTCCTATATTGGTAAAATGCCTTTAGGCAACGAGATTCCTAAAGCAAAAACAAAAATTGCGTACATGCCTAAAGGAAATAAAATTGAAACGATAATATTTGTTTTCCATTTGGTATATCCCAAAAACCAAGAACTGAAAAAAATAAACAAGGTTGTCATGATGATAAATCCAATGGTTTCAAATAACAGAATGTAGAAGAAAATCATTGCAAAAACAGCCAATAATACCAATAACTCTTTTTTAGGGATATTTCGTTTTGCTTTTTCCGCTTCTGTTTCAATGGCTTTAGAAAAAAAGAGAGCAGCCGACAGGATAAGCATCAAGACGCCCAAGCCTTTTGGTATAACATCTGCATCTATAGGTGCATATGGATAATTTGGCAATTGAAAACTTAAAAATAAATAGATGGCCGCAATAACAAATAAGATAAGACCAATTCTTTGGTTGATTGTTGACAGCAAATGGAGCGCCTCCTTTAAACTGAAAAGAGAGAAACCGAATAAGTAGTATTCGGTTCCCACTCTTATTTTTAGTTGCCTAAACCGATTTCTTCCAATAACACTTCAATTTCTTTATATTCCGTATTGAGAAATTCCTTGTAGTCTTCCGAATTCAGATACATTTCGTTCCATCCGTACTTCTCTCTTACTTCAGCAAATTCTTCAGACTCGCTCAATTCCTGGAATTTCGCTTCGTAGTAGTCTACAGCTGCCTGTTCCATGTTTGGCGGTCCGAAGAATCCGCGCCAGTTGATAAAGCTCTCATCAATCCCCTGTTCAATAGCTGTAGGGAAATCGGAAAGAATCTCACCTTCCAGACGTTCTTCAGCTGTAACGCCAAGAACTTTGATGTTGCCTGCACGCACTTGCTCGACTACTTCACCTACACCTGTAGAAAATACATCAACTGAGCCGTTCAATACTGAGGTCAATGCGCCCCCATCCTGATCAGATACATACTTGATCTTTTTCGGGTCAACGCCTGCCGCCTTAGCGATACGTACAAACTGCATGTGGTCCATGCTTCCCGGTGCGGATGTACCAACTACCGTCACACTCTCTGGATCTTCTTTCATCTGATCAAATAAGTCATTCAAGTCTTCCCATTCACTGTCTGCACTTACCGCAAATGCTCCATAATCTGCAATCATATTGGCTAATGGAGTAAAGTCTTCATGTCCATGCTCGGACTGTCCATTTAAAGGAACAAACATCAATGGAGGAGATGAGACAAACAAATTATGAGGACTGTCGTCTTGTCCATGAATGTAAGCCCAGGCAATTGCTCCGCCGCCGCCTTCTTTATTGATTACTGTCATGTTCTTTTCAATGATGCCTGTTTCCCCGAAAACTCTGGCTACTTCACGCGCCGTTGTATCCCAGCCACCGCCTGCTCCAGCCGGAGCCACCATTTCGATATTCTTTGAAGGTTCAAAGGTTCCTCCTTCATTTGTTCCTCCACTGGTAGATTCTTCTGAATTACATCCGGCAAATACCAAGGCACTGGCCGCTAGAATCGTTGTAAGTATGGTCTTTTTCATTTAATATCCTCCTCGTATGTTTAATTAACCTGAGTATAACCGCGAATTTTCAGAATGTAACCGTTTACAAAATAAGTTTTATAAAGAGTTTAGAATACTTTGTGTTCATAAAGTTCACGCAAAAAAAGACTGATTTCTGGAATCAGTCTTTCTTCAAGTAATAATGCCTTTCTGGCCGTCCGACAATTCCATAGGCCAATTCGGCAAAACATTCTTCAATAGCCACAAGATGCTCCAGATACCGCCGAGCTGTCGTTCGCGAAGCGCCCATCCGCTCTCCCATTTTCTCAGCAGTTATGCCTGAGCTTTGTCCCGCTAGGACATCCCTCACCTTCTGCAAGGTCAGCGGATCGATTCCCTTAGCACCAAGTACCGGCTTTTGAATAAGCTCTACACCAAAAAAATCATCCAGGAAATGCTGATCAATGTCACTGGCATTTTGCAGCATCTTTGTGTTTTCCATGTATTTAACAATGGTAGAAACGAATCTCTCTAAAGTAGCAGGTTTAATAATAATGCCTTTCACACCTTTTCGAATGGCTGTTTCGACATATGCTTTCTCATTTTCAGCTGATACGAGAATGATGTCGGTATGAGGACTCAATGCCCGGATATCATCAATCAAATCGATGCCTAAGCCATCCGGCATATAGTTGTCTAAAATAACCAAGTCCACTTTATGGTTTTTGACTGCTTCTAGGGTTTCTTTGCAGTTGGCTGCTTTTCCAAGTAAATTCACTTCAGGAATTTGCCGCAAAAATTGTTCGTGAATATTGGCCACACGAAAATCATCTTCCGCAATGTATACGTGTATCATTTATTTCTCCCCCACTTCCTACTTTGGCAAAAACACTGTGAAGACTGTACCTCTCATTAATTCAGAGTCCACTTCAATCGTCCCTTTTAACTCCTCGACAGCTTGCTTAACGATTGCCAATCCATAACCTCTGTCTTTTTTTCCAAGTTTAGTTGAAAAACCACGGTTAAACAAATCTTTCATATGCTCAGTTTGTATACCACGGCCTGTGTCTTCTACTTCTATTACCAAATCATGTCCAAGGTCGGTGACAAAAAAAGAGACTTCTTTGTTGGGTTGCTGAGCAACTTCTTCAATTGCGTTATCGATCAGATTCCCTAAAATATGAATAAGCTTAGCAATATCAAAATGTTCAGGGAGAGCTTCCAGTGAACTGTTTTCATCAATGACCAATCTGACTTTGTTTTCAGATGCTTTTCCCATTTTGCCAAGCAGAATAGCCTGAACTTTTTTATCCTGAATATGGTCCAACATGTGTTTTGTTTGGTTCTGGTGGATTTTGGTCTCCTGTTGAATCAAATTGATGGCTTCCTCTTTTTGTCCAAGCTGCAGCAAGCCTGAGATTGCATATAGTTTATTGGAATATTCATGAGTTTGGGCGCGCAGTCCCTCTGAATATTGCTGAATCTCAGACAAAGTCTCCAGTACTTCCTGAATATCCGTTTTTTCACGAAAAGTGGAAACCACACCAACAACTTTGCCATCATGCAGGATCTGCGTCCGATTGATAATGAGCACTTTATTGCCAATCAGCATTTCCTCATTACGGACTGTTCTTTCGGATTGCAACGCTTCTTTCATTTTAGACTGGGGGATGACGTCTACAATGTCAGCATTAATTGAGGCTTGCGTCAGTCCCAACATTCTTTCTGCAGATTGATTAATTTCCGTGACTTTCCCTTGATTATCAATAGCGATAACTCCTTCGACAATGGAAGAAAGCAAAGCCTCCCGGTCGCGGTACATTGCCGCTATTTCGCGCGGTTCAAGTCCCATTGTTTCTTTCCTGATATTCCGTGCCAGCAGGATGCTCCCGATAATTCCAATTGCTAAAGCCAGCAAAACAAATTGAAGCAGCTCAAAAATTTTTCCAATAATAATCTGCTGAATATCTTCCATCAAATAGCCAACCGAAACCAACCCGACCACATTCCCATTGCCATCGAAAATTGGTGCTTTTCCCCGTAAGCTCGGTCCCAATGAGCCCATGGCTTCAGACG
>JASLAI010000007.1 GCA_030147225.1 Planococcus sp. (in: firmicutes)
ACAAGACGGTTCCATTGATTTGAACGGGGTGGTCCGCGAATTGTCGAACCAAAACTATACAGGTTATGCGCGTCCGGATCATGGCCGCCATATCTGGAATGAAGAATGCAGGCCCGGATATGGTTTATATGATCGGGCACTTGGCATTATGTATCTCTTGGGATTATGGGATGCACACCAAACAAAATAAAGGGGGATACTATGTTTCCAACTCATGAAAATATTGCAGGACGGACAGCGGTTATCACTGGTGGAAGCGGCGTTCTTTGTTCAGAAATGGCTCGTCAGCTTGCCGGTCAAAAAGTAAATGTGGCGATCATGAAAAAAACAAAAAAAAAAGGGCAAGGCGTGGCAGATGAAATCAATGGATCAGGCGGCAAGGCTATTGCAGTGGCTGCGGATGTATTAGATCGAGCGTCCTTAGAAAAAGCCAAAGAGCAGATTCTGGAAGCCTTCGGACAGATTGATATCCTCATTAACGGAGCAGGGGGCAATCATCCTGACGCCATTACAGATATCGAAATTCATGAAGAAGATGCTGCTGGAAAGTCCTTTTTCGAATTAGGAGAAGACGGCTTTTCCCGTGTTTTCGCCAGCAACTTCACTGGATCTTTCTTAGCCAGTCAAGTATTTGGCACGGAATTACTGAAGCAGGACGCGCCGGTTATTTTGAACATCTCTTCCATGAGCGCCTATTCACCGATGACAAAAGTGCCGGCATACAGCGCGGCAAAAGCGGCCATCAATAATTTCACGATGTGGATGGCTGTTCATTTCGCAGAAGAAAATCTGCGTGTCAATGCGATTGCACCCGGCTTTTTCCTGACAACACAGAACAAAGATCTGCTCACCAATGCAGATGGTTCACTAACTCCACGGTCTGGGAAAATTATGGCCAGCACACCGATGAAACGTTTCGGCAAGCCGGAAGACTTGGTCGGAACAATGCTGTGGCTCATTGATGAAAACTATTCCGGCTTTGTTACAGGCATCACGGTTCCTGTAGACGGCGGATTTCTGGCTTACTCAGGCGTATAGAAAAAAACCACATTCTGAGGAATGTGGTTTTTTCGTTATTAAAAAGAAGGTACAACAACAGAAAGTGTCACTTGTTGAAGTTTATTTTTCGCTTCATCTCATTATTGATCAAATCGCCCAGTTGGTCCCAGTTTTTCACACTCGGCAAATCAAGGTGACGGTTATAGGATTGATCTTTGACGATGGCTTTCACCGGGTCATTCATCAAGGTATTCAGGACTGCCGGCTTGTCATCGAAATAATAATCCAGTTGCAGGTCTTTGATGATGCCTGCCTTTTCCGAGTCCTTCATACCGCAGAAGAAATTTCTGCGCTCAACAGGAAAACCTTGTTGGATCAGCCAATTGAAGGTTTTTTCCGTATGCTCTGGCGGCCGGGATGTAATGTAGAAAATCTCATGGCCATCCGACTCGAGTTGCTTTAGCAATTCAAGCGAACCGGGATAGAGAGGGCAGTCAGTGAAATACAAAAACTCCAATGAGTTGTTCCACATATTCTTTCCTTCTTCATCACTCAATCCGAACGCCTCGTGTATCTCCACCCGATTCAGGGCGTGGAAAATGTCGACATCCACTTCCTGGTCCAATTGCTTCTGGTAATAATGGAAGGCGTATTCACGCAAATTGATCAATGTATCGTCTATATCAAAACCGAATTTCATATACTGCTGCCTCGCTTTTCAGGATAACCCGTAAATTTAAAATCCTTGCCGACTTTGCTGAATTCACCGTCATGCAGATCGATGGCGTCTCTCATCCACTCAACGCCTGTTCCTTCGATAAAAGTCGGCGCAATTTTGCCGCCGACAATTTTAGGCGCAAAATAAAATACCACTTTATCGATCAAGCCATTTTCCAGAAATGCCGCATTGATGGTGCCGCCGCCTTCAATAAAGAGTGAAGAAATGCCTTTTTCACCGAGCAAGCGAACAACATCCAGTACATCGACCTGGGTATCATTGCTGGTTTCATATACGGAAACCCCTAAATCTTCCAATGCCTTCCGTTTATCGGAATCATGATTTCGGCTTGTAAAGATCCATGTGTCTACTACTCTGTTCGCTACAAGTTTTGAGTGGAGTGGAATGCGCAAAGTGGAGTCGAGGACAATGCGGAGTGGGTTGCGGCCATTTGGAATACGGGCCGTCAATTCGGGGTCATCTGCAATGACGGTTCCAACACCCACCAGTATAGCCATGTGCTGACTGCGCAAAAGATGGACATCCAATCGCGCTTCCTCGGAAGTGATCCATTTGCTGTCGAGGGAATGGGTAGCGATTTTTCCATCTAATGTCGAGGCAGCTTTAAGAGTCACGAAAGGAATCTTTTCAACAATAAATTTGTTGAATACCTCATTCATCTTCCGAGATTCCTCTTCACGGACTCCGACAATCACTTCAATGCCCGCTTCTTCCAGCATACGCACACCATTTCCGGCAACAATTGGATTTGGATCCAGCGTTGCCACAATCACTTTTTTGATGCCGGCATCAATGATGGCCTGAGCACAAGGTCCGGTCCGTCCGAAATGGGAGCATGGTTCAAGTGTTACATAGATAGTTGCACCGCGGCTCATTTCGCCTGCCATGCGAAGCGCATGGATTTCGGCATGGGGTTCGCCCGCTTTCAAATGGGCGCCGATGCCGACAATACGGTTGTCATTGACGATAACGGAACCGACCAACGGATTGGGGTCTGTCTGGCCCTTTAAGCTTTTCGCATTGCTGAGTGCGAGGTCCATATAAAATTCATGGTTTGACATGGACAATGTCCTCCCCGTCTGTAAGATGCCCGGAGCGGTCGATTTTGGTCTGCAGGTAGTTGGCGTTGTATTCGGATTCATCTCCCCAAAGAGAAGTTCTCGAAGCAATCTGGAGTCCCGCTTTTTCGATAGCGGCCACTTTCTTTGGATTGTTGGTCATCAAAGTTACAGACTTAGTGCGCAATGCCTGCAGCACAGCAATAGCATCCCCGTAATTTCTGGAATCATCCACATAGCCCAATTGTTCATTGGCTTCAACTGTATCGTAGCCGTTTTCCTGCAAGACATAGGCCATTGCTTTGCTGAAGAGGCCAATGCCGCGGCCTTCATGGTTGGCTAAATAAAATAAGGCTCCGGTGCCATGGTCTGTAATCCGTTTCATGGATTGCTTTAATTGATAGCCGCAGTCACAGCGCTTACTGCCGAAAATATCGCCCGTGTGGCAGATGGAATGCATGCGGATCAATGCTTCTGCTTCGTTCTCGAAATCCCCATAAACCAGGACGCTTGACTGCTGATATTCTGCAAGGTTAGCCGAGCTCAATTTCTCGATGATGCTCTCGTAATCCTCGGTGACTTCTTCAAGGCTTAACCAGCAATACCAGTTGAATATGAAAGTCTCGTCATACAAGTTTACAGGCAGCCGAATCGGCCCAACCAGGTAAACAGCGCCTTCTTCGGTTTTAATCATTTGAATTTTTTCTTTTAATATCGCAAACACTTTAGGATCTAATTTCATGTCTGTCATCTAAGTTTCCCCCTATATGAGCCCTATCTATATGATATCGTACTACATCTTGTTACTATAAGTAAGCTATTAGTCTTGATTAGAATCTAAACAATAATAATTATCATTTAGATAAAATAAAACTCTGTAATAATTGATACTAATTCTCATTTAAGAGATCGTATTCTCATTTGATTTGATTAACTTATAGAGCTATGGTATATTGACTACATTATAATAATTCTAAATAAGAAAAAGGAGGAATAACAATGTTATCAGAAAAACTAACGAATGCATTGAACGATCAATTCAACAATGAATTGCAGGCAGCACATGCTTATACTGCAATGGCAGCATACTTTTCCAAAAAAGGTTATCACGGTTTTGCGAATTTCTATTTGATCCAATCGAGAGAAGAACATTACCATGCGATGAAGTTTTACCACTACTTGGTGACGATGGATGAAAAGCCGGTTCTTCAGGCTTTGAATGAACCAAAAAATCATTTTGTCAGTGCATTGGATGTTTTGGAGAACTCCTTGTCGCAGGAAAAAAGTGTGACCAGCAATATTTATGCATTAGTGACATTGGCCGATGAGTTGCAGGAACATGCGACGCTCTCTTTCCTGGATTGGTTTATCGAGGAGCAGATGGAAGAAGAGAAATCATTCCGCGACATTATTGCAAGAGTTAGAGCGATAGAAGAAGGCGGCGAATACTTCCTGAAAATGGATGATGAATTCGCACAGCGCAAGCTGGAAGAGTAATAGCAATGCAAACAGCACATAGTAAAATATGTGCTGTTTTTCTGCCCGAAAGGAAGTGGGATTCATGTCTGTAAACTATAAACCGGCTGTCCATTTCAATCATGTAAATTTCTCTTTTATGGATAATCCGATTCTGAAAGAAATTACAGGGTCGTTTCCTGAAGGAAAGATTACGACACTGGTGGGTCCATCGGGAGCCGGCAAGACAACTTTATTGAAATTATGCAACGGCTTATTATCAGCCCAGTCGGGTGAAGTTTATATCAAAGATCGGCCGATTGAAGACTATGAGCCAGTTGAACTTCGCCGTTTGGTGGGTATTGCACTTCAAAGCGCTCCAATGATTGCTGGCAGTGTTTATAAGAATTTAAGCCTGCCGCTGGAACTGCAAGGAAAGTCCTTGTCCAAGACGGAAGCGGCTGAATTACTGCAGGATGTCGGACTGGAAGCAGAGTTGATGGAACGGAAAGTCAAAGACTTGTCCGGCGGCCAGCGCCAAAAAGTTTCCATTGCCCGGACACTCGTTAATAAACCTGATGTTCTGCTGTTAGACGAAATTACTTCTTCATTGGATCGCACCTCTTTAAAAGAAATTGAAGAATTAATTGTCAAAATCAACCGGAAATATGGAACTACCATCATTTGGATCACGCATAATCTCCAGCAGGCACTTGAAATTGGAGATTTTACGTGGGTGATGATGGATGGTGAAGTGGTCGAGACGGGCGAAAGTGACCTGCTCAATAATCCAGCGAATGATAAAGTCAGACGGTTCGTTAAGGGGGAAGCGGGATGAGCTACTTAACCTTATCGATCACCCTGATTTTTGTCGTAATTCCTCTTCTGTTATCCAAAACCTTAAATCTCGGTTTGGAGAGGGACACGATCATCGCTACGCTGCGTTCAATTGTCCAATTGTTAGCGGTCGGCTATGTATTGAAATTTGTTTTTGACTCGGAAAGTCTGATTTATATTTTCCTGATGGTCGCTTTAATGGTTGTGGCGGCTACACATAATGCCCAGAAAAAAGGGGCAGCCATCCAAGGCATCATGTGGAAAGTAGCCGCAACTCTGATATTTGTGGAAGTGTTGACACAAGGCATCTTGCTTGGGTTCAACATTACACCGGCCACTGCTCAGTACATCATTCCCATCAGTGGAATGGTCGTTGGGAACTCAATGGTTTTATCCATCCTTTTCCTCAACCGGTTTACAGCAGAAGTAGAGACCCATCAAGATGAAACCGAGTTGATCCTGTCACTCGGTGGTACGCCTAAACAGGCCATTCATACGCAACTGATCAACTCGATAAAAGCCAGCATGATTCCGACTATTGAAAGTCAAAAAACAGTCGGACTCGTTCAGTTGCCGGGTATGATGAGTGGGCAGATCATTGCTGGAGCGGATCCAATTCAAGCTGTTCAGTTCCAATTATTGATCATGTTCCTGTTGTTGACAACAGCAGCCGTAACGAGTGTTATGCTTGGCTTTTTGTCTTATCCAACTTTATTCAATCAACGAATGCAATTAATGAAAACAGATAATAGCTGAGATTAAAGACGAATTCGGATAGTCCGAATTTGTCTTTTTTTTTGAAGTTTAGAGTTGGAAATACATCTTCTGCAGCGTTTTGAATTAATAGCAGCGATATCAATTATCGTATCAGAATAAAAATTTTTCTACTATGGATAAAATACATCGATTTCAAAGTGTCCAGACCCCGGTAAGTTTTCCACTAGAGCCGAGCCGAAAAGTCCAGCAGGTGTATAGTACCCGCCTTCGATATTTTCAACCAGTAAACGGCTGACAACCTCCAAGGCGCCATAAACTGTCAGGTCATATACATTGGCTGTTTGAATTCGAGCGACTTTAACAATGCCTTTTGAATTTTTTGCTTCCCCCCAAATATAGGCAGGCGAATTGGAGCGGTCTTCGCTGTTGGGACCTTTTATCCGATTCTCCACTTGTTTCTCCAGCTTCTTTTTTATCCAATCGGATTCCAGTAGAGACCGGGCTGCCCCCATCAAACGTGCCCCGTAAATTTGCGGTTTTGGCATGGGAATCCAGGCAGAAATATTGGGAATGCCCGTCGTATAAAAGGCGGTTGAGACATCTCCCCAGGGAATTCCCATAGCGGAGCGTGAACCGCGTCCGAAATCGATATCTCGGTGCTGGTTACCCAGCGGCACCGGCTCTAAATTTCCTTCTCTTCGGTGCATGCTGCCTGATCCGAGACCTTGGATCATTGTTTTGAACGTACCGGGTGAGATGCCTGAATCCGAATCGAAGCCAAGTGCCAATTCGATGGCATCGGGCATTTCTTCTTTCAATTTTAAGGCAATGCAGTCGGTGGGCACGACGTCGAAACCGACCCCTGAACATAAGATAGTTCCTTGTTCTTTGGCCAGCACATGCTGAGAGTGGGTGTGTTCGAATACAGATATTTCCCCGGTAATATCCAAGTAATCAGTTTTTGAAGATAAGCAGGCCTGAATCATAGGTTTGCTGGTCACTTGAAAAGGGCCTGCACAGTGAAGAACTAACTCGATATCTTGTAGGTATTCAGCTGCATGCTCATCCAACGAAAAGGCTTTAAATTCCAGTGACAGCTCTTGTGCCAACGGACGAATTTTATCGGCGCTGCGCCCTCCAAGTACAGGAGACATTCCTCTGCTGACAGCTTCTCTCACAATCAATTCTCCGGTATAGCCGTTTGCACCATAGATCATCCAACTCTTCATGTAATCGGCTCCTCACTTTTTAACTATTCTTGTTGTATTCTGTACAGATTAATAAAACCCTTTGTTCCTTTGAAATAACTTATTTTTGTCTTGCGTTAGAACGATTAATCATATGGTGTTGAAATCAGCAACTATTTTGGAACTTAAGGTTGACTAAGGTAATGGAGCTGGGGCTGTCACTCTCGGGGCGAGTGGATTTAAATGAATACAGGAAGGATCCGAAAGTCGGTGTTTTCATGGACCTCCGTTTTTTCTATAAAAT
>JASLAI010000010.1 GCA_030147225.1 Planococcus sp. (in: firmicutes)
ACTAAGCCAAATCAAGTAAAAGAAAAAACAACAAACTCCGTTTACTGAGCGCATTGAAATATTGTTCAAAAAATTCTGCTTAAATTTTCAAAAGTATAAATTTAATGCAATTTTATTTGGTTCAAATATAAAAGAAAACACCCATTCTGGCGAAAGCAGTTAACACGACAGAATGGGTGTTTTCTTTTTGAAAAAGCAGATTATAGTTGCAACTGCGAAGAACATAAAATACTCGATGATTCCACTAGTTTCCAAACGCTTCCTATAATATGTATTTGCGTTACATATCATGGATTAATGGTAAGGGAGTACAGAGAAATAGCTTCTCTACTATCTGATAATCCTATAAATATACTTTTACGAACACCTATATTTCTTACAAAATAATTATTTGATAGGAAAGAAATCTTCAATGAAATGCTTCTTAAAAGAAGTTAACATAAATGAAATAAGATGAGTGTCGCTTAACGGGACAGCACAAAATGCTTGCAGTTGACGTTGTTTATCTCCAAAAAGGAAGGGGAACTATTGTAGAAAGAAAGAGATGTGTAAAGAACATGTCGAAATAACAAGAGACAGGAGGCTTTTATATGGAAGAGGTAGTAATTTTGGGAACGGGACCGGCTGGTTTAACAGCTGCCATTTATTTGGCGAGAGCCAATATGAATCCGCTCGTAATTGAAGGCGCTGAACCGGGAGGCCAGTTGATGTTAACGACAGAAGTTGAGAACTTTCCAGGTTTTCCTACCGGCATTATGGGACCCGAGTTGATGGATCATATGAGAAAGCAAGCTGAACAATTTGGAGCACGATTTACAAGAGGTTGGGTAACAGAGGTGGATCTAAGCGAAAAACCTTTTCAGTTGGCGGTTCAAGGTAAGGGAGATATTGAAACGCGTGCATTAATTATTTCTACAGGAGCGACAGCCAAAATGCTTGGAATCCCTGGAGAACAAGAAAACATTGGCAGAGGGGTCAGTACATGTGCGACCTGCGATGGATTTTTCTTTCGTAATCAGAAAATCATCGTAGTGGGAGGAGGAGACTCTGCCATGGAAGAAGCAAGCTTTCTTACAAAGTTTGCTTCTGAAGTAGTTGTTGTCCATCGCCGGAGTGAACTTCGTGCTTCAAAAATCATGCAGGATCGAGCACGGAAGAATGAAAAAATTTCGTGGGCGCTTAATAAAACTCCCTTGGAAGTAACTACTGCAGACGGCAAAGTGGGGGGATTGAAAGTGAAAAACAATCTAACGGGAGAAGAGGAAATTATCGAAGCAGACGGTATCTTCGTGGCAATTGGTCATCTGCCGAATACTTCGTTTCTTAAGGGGCAAGTTGAGACAGATGAAATCGGTTATATCAAAGTGAAGCCTGGTACTACAGAAACGAACATATCAGGAGTGATGGCATGCGGAGATGTACAGGATAAGAAATATCGCCAGGCAATCACAGCTGCAGGTACAGGCTGTATGGCTGCTCTGGACACGGAACGTCACCTGGAAGGTCAAGAAGTAGTGGACTGGAGCCAGACACTGCCCTAAGATTTATTATTGTATTTTAAGAATGGTTAGCGATGCGTACAAGAAGTTCATTCTTGTGCGTTTTTTGATGGGTAAATTTCAAGCTTCTTTAAAAGAAAAGGGTTTGGGAAAGGTAGTTATAAAGTAAGTACCTATCAATTGGCGTTCTGATTGATGACATAACTGATTATTTTACTAGTTAATGCATACATATTATTTGTTTTATTTAACTGGTAAAAACTATACATACGTACAACCTTAGTCATTAAACGCAGTAGGAATGCTGATTTAGAGCTGTTTTAACTAATTAAAAAGTAAAAAAAATAGTTGAAAATAAATTGAAATTCTTTATTGCAATATGTAAGCGCTTGCTTTATTATAAACGTACGTACAATTTTGAAAATTCTAACTATTCTGTGAGGGGGCTGATAAGGTATGCCGTTTGCAAATAATATCAAGGCGTCATGTTCCAGCTGGTAGAAGATTGTCAACGAATATCAACAGAGAAATTGAAGCACTGGTATTTTTTCTACTTTTTAGCTTAACATGCATCATAAAATGATAAGGGGGAAATGAAATGAAAACTTTGTTCAAATCGAAATTATTCTTATTGTTGGCCATCTCGGTAATGCTGCTGTTAACTGCATGTGGATCAGATACAACCACAGAGTCCAATGAGGCAAACGCAGGTTCTGGTGGATCCGATAAACTGACGATTGGTTTTTCACAAGTTGGTGCTGAAAGTGAATGGAGAACGGCTAATACAGAATCAGTTAAAAGTGCCATTACAGATGCAGGGCATGAATTGAAGTTTTCGGATGCTCAACAAAAACAAGAAAACCAGTTGAAAGCAATTCGTGATTTCATTGCACAGGATGTGGATGCCATTGTGTTTTCTCCAGTAGTGGAAACTGGCTTTGAAACGGTTTTGCAGGAAGCTAAAACTGCAGGGATTCCAGTATTCTTGGCTGACCGTGCAGTGGATATTCAAGACGACTCACTTTGGACATCATTTATCGGATCGGATTTCGTAGAAGAAGGACGTAAAGCAGGCAATTGGCTTGTCGAAGAATACAAAGATACAGAAGGTGATGTAAATATTGTGGAATTGCAAGGGACTGTTGGATCTGCTCCAGCAATCGACCGCAAAGAAGGATTTGAAGAAGTACTGGCTGACCACCCTAAATTTAAAATTATCAAAACACAAACTGGTGATTTTACAAGATCTAAAGGAAAAGAAGTTATGGAAGCTTTCTTAAAAGATAAGGGAGAAGATATCGATGTTTTATTCTCTCATAACGATGACATGGCTATCGGAGCAATCCAGGCGATTGAAGAATTTGGCCTAGCACCTGCTGAAGACATTACCATTATCGGAGTTGACGGTGTTAAAGGTGCATTTGAAGCAATGGCTGATGGCAAAATGAATGTGACAGTGGAATGTAATCCATTGTTCGGAGAGCAGCTGGTCAAAATCATTGAGACACATTTGGCAGGGGAAGAAGTGGAAAAACGCATTGCAGTAGAAGAGGGCGTTTACACAATGGATCAGGCTGAAGAACTATTGCCAGAACGTAAATATTGATAAATAAATACTAGGAAATGGAGCTATTTCAACTTCAGAGCAATGTTATGTTATCTGGCCACTAACTAACATAATGTGCCTGGTTTTGAAGTGGCTCTGTTTTTATTATGGCTACAAAACAGGAGGGCAAAAATATGGAAATTAAACAACCTGTAGTGGAGATGAGGGGAATTACAAAAACATTTCCAGGTGTAAAAGCTTTATCAAATGTTGATTTAAGACTATATGCAGGGGAAGTTCATGCATTGATGGGTGAAAATGGTGCTGGGAAATCTACTTTAGTAAAAGTTTTAACCGGGGTTTATCCATACGATGAAGGAATCACAG
>JASLAI010000024.1 GCA_030147225.1 Planococcus sp. (in: firmicutes)
TCTAAGATCAGGTACGCCTTCTGCATTTAAAAACAGAAAAAAATCCGCCAAATCATGTGCATAATGGTGGACGGTATGTTCAGAATAATTTTTCTCCAATTGAATATAACTCATAAAAGATTCAAGCATCTTCTCTTTCTCCATCTATGCTCCACCTTTCACCAAACACAAAAGCCTCTAAATTATACCAACATTTAGAGGCTTTTATCAATTAAACAGTCACTGTATTCATATAATTTTGAATTGAAGCTAATGCACGATCAGCGTGTTTCTCAGCACGCTCCTGTTTTGAACGGATCCGTTCGCCAAGGTCCGGGAACAATCCGAAGTTAACATTCATCGGCTGGAAGTTTTTGCTGTCCGCCTCTGTGATATAACGTGCCATGCTGCCTAAAGCCGTTTCAGCTGGGAATACCAACAATTCTTCTCCCAAGGCCAATTTCGCGGCATTGATTCCTGCTAGTAATCCGCTGCCTGCAGACTCAACGTAGCCTTCAACTCCGGTCATCTGACCGGCAAAGAAGATGTTCGCGTCAGCTTTCAGCTGATACGTAGGCTTCAATACGCGCGGCGAATTGATGAAGGTATTGCGGTGCATGACGCCATAACGTACAATTTCCACATTCTCCAAGCCTGGAATCAATTTAAGCACTTCTTTTTGAGGTCCCCATTTCAAGTGCGTTTGGAAACCGACAATGTTGTATAGCGTTCCAGCTGCATCATCTTGGCGAAGTTGAACTACAGCGTACGGACGTTCACCCGTTTTAGGGTCTTCCAACCCTACAGGTTTCATCGGTCCAAACGTTAAGGTTTTTTCACCTCTGGCAGCCATAACTTCAACCGGCATACAGCCTTCAAAATAAATTTCTTTTTCGAATTCCTTCAATGGCACAACTTCTGCTTCAACTAGAGCTGTATGGAAACGCTTGAACTCTTCTTCCGTCATTGGGCAGTTCAAGTAAGCTGCTTCTCCTTTGTCATACCGGGATTTTAAATACACTTTGTCCATATCGATGCTGTCTTTTTCAACAATCGGCGCTGCAGCGTCATAAAAGTACAAGTACTCCTCACCAGTCAATTGACGAACTTTTTCTGCAAGTGCTGGCGACGTCAAAGGGCCGGTTGCGATAATTGTAATGCCTTCCGGTATTTCCGTCACTTCTTCATTGATCACTTCTACAAGTGGATGATTTCTGACTTTCTCGGTCACTGTTCCTGCGAATTCGTGACGGTCCACTGCAAGTGCCCCACCAGCCGGTACAGAAGCCCGGTCCGCTGAATCGATGATAACAGAATCTAATTTCCGCATTTCCTCTTTGATGACACCGACTGCATTGGTTAGGGAATTTGCACGAAGTGAATTGCTGCATACGAGCTCAGCAAATTTATCTGTATGATGAGCCGGCGTCTGTTTCACTGGGCGCATCTCGTACAATCGGACATTAACTCCCCGTTTAGCGATTTGCCAAGCGGCTTCACTGCCTGCCAGTCCTGCTCCAATTACGTTTACATATTTCGTCATTTTCAAACACCTCTATATGATTATTGAACTTCTTCTTTGTAATCGCAGGTCGTACAATTGATTTGAACGCCTTTTTTCACTTTTTTCTCTACCAGCAATTCGCTGCATTTCGGACATGGCCGTTCGATTGGTTTGTCCCATGATACGAATTCACATTCCGGATAGCGTTCGCAACCATAAAAAATACGGCGCTTTTTGCTTTTTCTTTCAACAATTTCGCCTTCTTTGCATGTTGGGCATTTGACCCCAATATGCTTAACAATGGCTTTTGTATTCCGGCATTCCGGAAAATTGCTGCAAGCCATGAATTTACCATATCGCCCAAGTTTGTAAACCAGCGGCGAACCGCATAATTCACAATCTTCCCCGACAGGCTCATCCTTGATCTGTACTTTTTCCATTTCCTCTTCAGCCACTTCGACATTTTTTTCAAATTCCAGATAAAATGCATCGATGATGGCACGCCAATCGATTTCACCTTCTTCGACGGTATCCAAATCATGCTCCATTTTAGCCGTAAACTCGATATTTAGAATGTCTGGGAAAAATTCAAGTACCAGCTGATGAACGATTTCACCCAATTCGGTTGGGATGAAACGCTTGGCATCCAAAGTGACATACCCTCGCTTCTGAATGGTATCCAGTGTTGGCGCGTAAGTTGATGGACGGCCTATTCCCAGTTCTTCGAGTGTTCGTACCAGACGAGCCTCTGTAAAGCGCGGAGGAGGCTGTGTAAAGTGCTGATTAGGGGTGACTTCGACCGCCTTTACAATATCACCTTCAGCCATTTCAGGCAAAATATTATCTTTCTCTTCTTTTTGATCATCTGTACCTTCAATATATAACTTCATGAACCCGGGAAATTTCACTTGTGAACCGTTTGCCCGGAATACCGCTTCTCCGTTTTGCAATTCTGCCATAACCGTATCCAGAATAGCCGGTGACATCTGACTGGCTACAAAACGATCCCATATCAATTTATACAGTCGGTGCAGATCTCGCGAAAGAATGCTTTTCAACGACTCCGGAGTCCGCAAGACACTTGTCGGACGCACAGCTTCGTGGGCATCTTGTGATTTTACTGATTGCTTGGCAGCAATTTTCTGCGTCACGTACTGTTCACCATAGTTCTCAACGATGAAATCGATTGTGTCTTTTTTTGCCGTATCAGAGATTCTTGTAGAATCCGTACGCATATACGTAATCAAACCTGTGATGCCTTCTTTTCCTACTGCAATACCTTCATACAATTGTTGCGCAAGCATCATTGTCTTTTTGGCTCGGAAGTTTAATTTGCGGGCTGCTTCCTGTTGGAGTGAAGAAGTTGTAAAAGAAGGGGATGGATTTCTTTTTCTTTCTTTTTTCACCACGCGGTTTACAGTAAAATCTTTGCCTTTCATTGAAGCCATTACGGCTTTAACGTCAGCTTCATTCTTCAATTTCATTTTTTCTTTTGAATTGCCGTAGAACGAAGCTTCGAATTTCTTCTTGGCTTTTTCGAATTCTCCAGTAATGGACCAGTATTCTTCTGGTTCGAAACTTTTGATCTCGTTTTCCCGATCAATGACTAAGCGCAACGCTACTGATTGAACCCGTCCAGCTGACAGGCCTTTTTTAACTTTTTTCCAAAGCAAAGGACTGATGCTATAGCCCACAAGCCGATCAAGTATCCGTCGTGCCTGTTGCGCGTCGACCAAGTCCATATCAATTTTGCGCGGATGCTTAAATGATTCTTTAATGGCATCTTTTGTGATTTCATTAAAGACCACTCGGCAATCTGAGGATTGGTCAATGCCAAGTGCCGTAGCTAAATGCCATGCAATCGCTTCCCCTTCTCTGTCAGGGTCAGCCGCGAGAAAGACTTTCTTGGCTTTTTTCGCTTCTTTTTTTAGATCCTGTAATATCGGTCCT
>JASLAI010000097.1 GCA_030147225.1 Planococcus sp. (in: firmicutes)
GTGACTTTATTGTCCCAAAATCCTTTGATGGTAAAGACATCTTTTGATAATGTTTGAAAATCACCGACATTTGGACGGCGGACGTATGCTTGCGCGAGTCCCGAAAACCAGCCCGCAGCCAAAAGCGGATGCAAGGCGCCAATCGGACCTCCCACAAAAGCGGTCAGTATGGCTAGCGGATGGCCTAAAGCTAGCGTTGCTCCAATAGCTCCAAGACACGCTGTCCATAAAATCCAGCTAATAGTCTGGTCGATTCCCGCTGCAGGGTTGTTCATAAACGTGACTGCGATCATGGCGACTAGCGCCAACGGAATTGCCCAGCCAATAATTTTTGGCCATTTCGATTTCGGCGGAATTTTTGATAATTCCTCCAGGTCATGTTCGTTGTGGACTTCCTTGATGATTCCTGGGATATGTGCCGCACCAAGAACGGCTACAATTTTTTTACCTGGCGCTTCTTTTATTTTTTGGGCCAGATACTGATCCCGTTCATCGATCAGCGGTTCCTTCAATTTGGGAAAGGATTGAGTGAAGTCATTCATTACCGCATTTAAGGTGTCCTGTGATTTCATCTTCTCCAGGTCTTCTTCCGAAATCGTCTCTTTGCTGAAAATACTGAAGAATACCGAAGTTAAAAGCTGGGCCTTGCCCATAAATCCGATATTGCCCCAGATGCGTGAAAATGTCACTTGGATATTGCGGTCAGCCAGCACTAACTCCGCGTTATGTTCTTTAGCTGACGCAATTCCCTGGATCATTTCCTGTCCAGGCTTGATGCCAAACTGATCTGCCAGCCGATTTTGAAACGACGAAATCGCCAGGTTCATTAACAGTAAACTGGCTTTCTTGTCCTTGATCACTTTAAAGATATCCGTCTCTTTCCACTTGCTCCCTTGCGTGACCGATTCATAGCGCTGCGCATCCAGTTCAATGCACACGGAATCCGGCTGCTCGGCTTCAATAACTGCTTTTACCTGCTCCGCACTGACCTTGGAAACATGCGCCGTACCAATCAGGATTAGTTCTTTTTCACCATATTCTATGCGTGTGATATTCTCATCTATCATGTTGTACTTCCTTCATAGCACTATATTTCTTTCCAAACTACATGAAAAGACTGTCTATTCTTTATAATGAATCACTGCAGCGAAAATATCAACGACGCACCCTTTAAATTTTCTATTTTTAAATTAGCGCTGAGTTACAAATCAGTTGCGTTGAAGGTATCTCCTTCTTGAAGATTGCCGGTTTGGAAGCCTTTATAGAACCAGCGTTTCCGCTGTTCCGCACTGCCGTGGGTAAAACTTTCAGGCACGACATAGCCGCGTGACCGCTGCTGGATGGTATCGTCTCCCACTGCGCTGGCCGCTGTCAGTGCTTCCTCCAGGTCGCCTTCTTCTAAATAGCCCATGCCTTGTGCGTGATGCGCCCAGACACCTGACAGGTAATCAGCCTGAAGCTCCAGACGAACCTGCATTTTGTTGTATTCTTCTTCACTTAATTGATTGCGCAGGGGCTGGACCTCTTCCATGACGCCGAGCAGGTTCTGGACATGATGCCCTACTTCATGGGCAACCACATAAGCCATGGCAAAATCACCCGGAGCCTCGAATTGGTTCTGCAGTTCATCGTAGAAACTTAAATCAATATACAATTTGTAATCCCCTGGACAATAGAAAGGACCGACCGCCGCTCCTGCTGTTCCACATGCGGATTCGACACTTCCTGTATAAAGCACAAGTGTCGGCTCAACGTATTCCATGCCTTCTTCTGCAAAGACTTCTGTCCAGACCTTTTCGGTATCTGCCAGAACGACTGAAACGAATTCAGCCAGCTCTTCTTCTTCCGCTGTCGCTTCATACGGCTGGTCTGAGCTTGTTCCTGCAGACCCACCCAATTGATCCAGGACGACGCCCGGGTCACCGCCTAAAAATGCCACCAACAGTACTATCAGGATGCCTCCAATACCGCCTCCCGCTACCACTGCACCACCTTTGCCACGCCGGTCTTCAACATTCCTGCTGGCTTTTCTGCCTTTCCACTCCATAAGGGTCCCTCGCTTCACAATTGTTTTTTATTCTAAGCATACCCCTTGTCTCCTTATTTCTAATCCATTTTAGGCAGACGATAAATTAAAAAACGCTCACGCGGCTCTTTATGGAAACCGGTCAGCTGCACCTCCTCCACTAATTCGAAAACAGTACTGTTTTCCAGGAAATCACTGTATTCCTGCGGAGCAAAAAATAAAATCAGTTCCACTGTCCGCGGAGCAGTTTCGGCTGAATGCAGCAGTCGATTGATAAAACTGATGAACACCTGCACGGAAAACGGGTTAAAGAAATAAAATTTATTATCCCGCGCTTGAATAGGGTAATTCTGAGCCAGACCATTATAAAACTCGATCATATTCTCTGAAACTTTATGCGTCTTTGTATATTGTTTTTTATTTTCCAAAGCTTCTTCATAAAATACCGGATTCATTTCGATTCCTGCACTTTCGACACCAAATAAATGGTGGACATAAAAATTGAGGCGCCCTTTTCCGCATCCGACATCCACCAACCGGTCTTCCGGCATCAGGCGATAATCTTGAAAGAGCCTGTCGAGCAACTCATAAGGAGTCGGCTCATAGCGATTATGGTGCAGAGAATCGGTAAAACCTGGCTGATTTCCTGCCGTGACAATGTTTAGGTGCCGATCATATGCCAGTTCGTTCATCTCATCCACTCCTTTCTGATAAAATTTTACGTTCTTTACCTTGCAATGGATAGGGAAATTTGTTATAGTACAGCTAATTAAATATTTCTTGCTCCATTTTACATGGAGTAGGATAGAGGCGCAAAAACCATCAGTACGCAAAACGAGGATGATGAGATCCATTGACGTTTGCCGAAAGGGGGATTTGCCGAAGCGGCGGGAATCTCATGTTCCTGTTCGCTGGGTCTGCATCGAATAGATGCAGGACTGTCATATAGGAAACTATATGGAGGGCTATCTGATGCACAGGAACGAATGATAAACATTGTTTCTACTGCAGCAACGGGACCCCTCGTTGCTGCTTTTTTTGTTCATTCCTGACTGGCCCCCTCACCTCTAAGCTTCGACAAAAATTAGAAAAGGGTGTGTTCTTTATGAATTTCGGCCAAGTAATTACAGCAATGGTGACGCCTTTTGATCGCCATGGAGAAATTGATTTTCCAGCAACGCAAAAATTGATAGAGCATTTAATCGCTAACGGTTCAGACGGCCTTGTCGTCGCCGGTACTACGGGGGAATCTCCGACTTTATCGACAGACGAAAAAGTGGAATTGTTCCAATTCACCGTCAACACAGTTGCCGGCCGGATTCCGGTAATCGCGGGAACTGGTTCAAACAATACACGCGCTTCTATTTCATTGACTAGAGAAGCGGAAAAAGCAGGTGTTGACGGCATTATGCTGGTCACGCCTTATTACAACAAACCTTCACAGGAAGGCATGTTCCAGCATTTCCAGGCAATTGCCCAATCGACAAGATTGCCCATCATGCTCTACAATATTCCAGGCCGAAGCGTGGTCAATATGTCACCGGAGACGATCATTCGCCTGTCCCAAATCGACAATATCGTCTCTGTTAAAGAAGCGAGCGGCGATTTGGATGCAGCTGCAGAAATTATTGAAAAAACACCGGATGCCTTTACTGTTTACAGCGGCGATGACAGCCTTACCTTACCGATGCTGTCAATCGGTGGGACCGGCATTGTCTCAGTTTCTGCGCACATCATCGGCAACGATATGCAGGATATGATCACCAGCTTCAAAACTGGCGATGTAAAAACTGCTGCTGCCATTCATCGGAGACTATTGCCGACGATGAATGCATTGTTCGCAGCACCGAATCCTACTCCTGTCAAAGCGGCGCTTAACTTGACCGGCGTCGAAGTAGGCGGGGTTCGCTTACCGATGATTCCATTAACAGAGGAAGAAACATTAACCTTGCGTAAGTCTTTACCCGACATCCATTCAGAAGCTGTAACAAACTAATAATAACAATAAAAAATGCTGAAGCCTAAGGGCTTCAGCATTTTTTGGTTTATTCGGCTTTCATTTGTTCGAGTACACGTTTCAAACTGCCGCCAATCTCCAAATCTTTCAAGTCGACGCCAATTTCAGTTAGTGTTCTGGCAATTTCAGGTCGTATGCCCGTCAAGATTGAACGTACACCAACCAGCTTCAGCGATTGAATAATCTTGATGACCTGTTCCGCTACCATCGAATCTACCCGCACCACTCCGGATAAATCCACAATCAGCACGCTGATTTTCAACTGGTTTGCGGATAGCAATGTTTTTTCTAGAATGTAGCGGGCCCGATCAAGTTCTATACTCCCTACTAAAGGCAATATGGCAACCTGGTCACTGACAGGCACCACCGGAGCAGAAAGTTCAAGAAATTCTTTTCTCGCTGATTTCAACTTTCGCTGATACGACTCCGT
>JASLAI010000120.1 GCA_030147225.1 Planococcus sp. (in: firmicutes)
GTCTCCGTTGTTAGCAGTTTGCTGCTGTTTCACAATTACGTAGTCATTGTTTAATATACCGGCTTCAATCATACTTTCACCCATAATTTCCAGCATGAAGATGTGATCATCTTCTGTACCATAGCTTTGTGGAAGGGGGAAGTATTCTTCAACGTTCTCAATTGCCGTTATTGGGATACCGGCAGTTACTTTACCAATCAAAGGTACATGCAATACGGGACTTTTATCGATAAGCGCTTCTTCAGTGCTGATTACTTCAATGGCTCTTGGTTTTGTAGGGTCGCGGCGAATTAAGCCTTTGCTTTCAAGGCGGGCCAAATGGCCATGAACAGTGGAACTGGATGCCAGACCAACTGCTTCTCCGATTTCGCGTACGGATGGTGGATAGCCTTTCAGGCGGACTTCTTCTTTTATGAATGTCAGTATATCTTCTTGGCGTTTGGACACTTTTTTCAACAGTTTCACCTCATTTGAGTAATTCTACTTGATTTCTACCAATAGTATACCAACTCGGGCAATGAAATGCAAACATAGGTTCGAATTTTATTCTTGACAACAACACCTGTTCGCCTTATTATGAGAACATACATTCCGAACACATATTCTCAGGAGGCGATTCATTTGACGATCATCCAAAAAAACTCGTACCTAATCTTATTTTTTGCTTTAATTATGGTGTTTACTTTTTATGCGATTCTGTCCCATAATACAAACAGTGCACAAATGAGCCAAGTTGAAATAGAAGAAGGCGATACACTTTGGACTTTAGCTGAATCATTCAGCGGCACAACTCCTCATCATGAATGGATAGAAGATATTATGAAGGAAAACAACCTTTCAACTTCAAAAATCATTGCTGGGCAATCCTTGAAAATTCCCAGTGACCAATTGAGATTTGCTCCTGATGAGACCACTAAATTTGCAGGTGATTCTGAATGAAGAAAAATGCATTAATTTATTGCCGTGTCAGCACGACCAAAGATACGCAGGAATCTTCCCTTGAGAGACAGGAAGAAGAACTGATGAAGTTTGCGTTTGAACAGTCCTACAGAGTCGACGCTGTTTTTTCCGACCAGCACAGTGGCTATGAAATGGACCGTGATGGATTGTTGGAAATGCTGAACAGCATTAAGACTGAACAGGTTGACGCTGTATTTATCCAGGATGAAACGCGGTTAGGCCGGGGGCACGCCAGGATAGCGTTATTGCATGTGATGAAGAAGTACGGCGTCGATGTGTACACTTTATCTGACCGGGGTCCAATTGCGTTAAATGATATGGATGACATGGTACTTGAAATTCTGGCCATTGTAGAAGAGTATCAGCGCAAAATACATAATGCCAAAATTAAACGGGGCATGAAACGCGCTGTGGAAAATGGCTACAAACCAGAAAAAAACCTAAAAGGAAAAGGCAATCCAGATGGCCGTGAACGGCTGGATCTCCCGATTGATCAGATTGTCAGCTTGAAGACGAATGGCCTGACTTTCAGCGAAATCGCTGTGACACTGCAGGGGTTTGGCTATCAGGCGAGCAAAGCAACAGTTCATCGCAGATACAAAGAGTATGAAAACTTAATGAAAGACTAAAACATTGCAGAAACCTTTTATTTTTTGTACCATATGAATGGTAGAAAGGTGGATGTATATGTTATCACCAGATAAATTAAATCGAATCAATGAACTATCACGCAAATCAAAAACTACTGGTCTGTCTAAGGAAGAAGCGAAAGAGCAATCCCTTTTGCGCCAGGAATATCTGCAGACTTTCCGCAAAACGATGCGTGGCACAATTGAAAATGTAACAGTAATTGATCCTAACGGAAACGATGTAACTCCGGATAAGGTCAAAAATATTCGAGAGAATAAGTATTTGAATTAAATACTTATTCTCTTTTTCATTGTATTCTTTTCTATTGTTGACTAAACTAGAAAGAGATTGAATATTTGTTTGAGAGAGGATGTTACTATGTCAACCCACGCAGATCAACTTGCCGTTACTACAATTCGTACACTTTCCATCGATGCAATCGAAAAAGCAAATTCTGGTCATCCAGGTTTGCCAATGGGTGCTGCTCCAATGGCCTATACTTTGTGGACAAAGCACATGAATCACAATCCGAAAAACCCGGAATGGTTTAACCGTGACCGCTTTGTGTTATCAGCAGGACATGGTTCCATGCTTCTATACAGCTTGCTTCATTTGAGTGGCTACGGTTTAGAAATGGATGAACTCAAAAACTTCCGTCAATGGGATTCAAAAACACCAGGACATCCAGAGTATGGCCACACTACAGGCGTTGAAGCGACTACTGGACCGCTAGGACAAGGTATCGGCATGGCAGTCGGTATGGCGATGGCTGAACGTCATTTAGCGGCTACATATAATAAAGATGGTTTGGATATCATTGATCACCACACGTTCTCTTTATGCGGCGATGGGGATTTAATGGAAGGCGTTGCTGGAGAAGCAATTTCCCTTGCTGGCCATTTGCAATTGAACAAATTAGTTGTTTTGTATGACAGCAATGATATTTCATTAGATGGGCCACTTGGCAAAAGTTTCTCTGAAAATGTTCAAAAGCGTTTTGAATCATATGGCTGGAATTACTTGCGCGTAGACGACGGCAATGAACTGGAAGATTTGTCTGAAAAAATCGCACAAGCAAAAGCATCTTCTGACAAGCCGACATTGATCGAGGTTAAAACGGTTATTGGCTACGGAGCTCCAAATAAATCCGGTAAAGCGGATGCACATGGCGCGCCGCTTGGGGAAGATGAAATGAAACTGGTTAAAGAATACTACGAGTGGACATTCGATAAAGATTTCCATGTGCCGGACGAAGTTTATGAAACGTTTGAACAAGCAACTGAAGAGCTTGGTGCAAAAGCAGAAGCAGAATGGAACGAACTGTATTCCCAGTATGAATCTGCACATCCGGAATTGGCTGAACAATTGCAGATGGCAATTCGCGGAGATGTTCCTGAAAACTTTGATGCAGAATTTCCGACTCATGAATTCGGTAAAAAACAGGCAACTCGTTCTTCTTCTGGCGAGATGATCAATGCAATCGCTAAAACGGTTCCTTCATTCTTCGGCGGTAGTGCTGACCTTGCTGGGTCCAACAAAACAAATATTAAAGGTGCAGGCGATTTTGATGCTGAACATCCTGAAGGACGCAATATCTGGTTTGGTGTACGCGAATTCGCAATGGGTGCTGCCATGAACGGCATGGCATTACACGGAGGCTTACATGTCTTCGGCGGAACTTTCTTCGTCTTCAGTGACTATGTCCGTCCAGCCATCCGTTTGGCAGCTCTAATGGGGCTTCCAGTAACATATGTCTTCACACATGACAGTGTAGCGGTTGGAGAAGATGGTCCGACTCATGAACCGGTTGAACATCTGGCTTCTCTTCGTGCAATGCCGAACCTGAGCGTTGTCCGTCCGGCTGATGCTAATGAAACGAAAGCGGCATGGCGTTTGGCTTTAACAGCTAAAACAACTCCGACTTTATTGGTTCTTTCGCGTCAAGACCTGCCAATCCTGGAAAACAGTGCAGAACTTGCTGAAACAGGCGTTGAAAAAGGTGCTTATGTCGTATCACCTGCTGAGAACCCGCAGGCTCTATTGCTGGCGACTGGCTCTGAAGTCAGCTTAGCTGTAGCTGCACAAAAACAATTGGCTGAAGAAGGCATTGAAGTATCTGTCGTTTCTATGCCGTCTTGGGATCGTTTTGAAAAACAAGATAAGGAATACAAGCAATCTGTAATTCCGAAATCTGTCAAGAAACGTCTTGCTATTGAAGTGGGTACTTCATTTGGTTGGGATCGCTACACAGGCGATGAAGGCGATATTCTTGCGATCGACCGCTTTGGCGCAAGTGCACCAGGTGAACGTATCATGGAAGAGTTCGGCTTTACAGCTGAAAATGTAGCAAACAAAGTGAAAAACTTAATAAACGAACAATAAAATAAAAATGGAGGCACTTGATGCCTCCATTTTTTATTTTTAGGAATTATCGATAGAAGAAAACCTATTGCGTAATGTTTCTTTTTATTATTTTCCTCCTTATGGTCACAATTCCTTTTTTATAGTATAATCCATTGTGGTGCACTACTTATTTACGCAACACGAAGGAGGTAACAAGAATGGATACATGGATCTGGATCGTAATCGTTATCGTGGCTTTACTCGCGGGTGTTGCACTTGGATTCTTTATCGCACGTCGATATATGATGAAATATTTGCAAGACAATCCACCAATCAATGAAGAAATGCTGCGAATCATGATGATGCAAATGGGACAAAAACCGTCTCAGAAAAAAATCAATCAAATGATGTCTCAAATGAATAAAGCGTCAACTAAACCTGGCAAACCAGCTAAAAAATAAAAAGTACGAATTTAGCGATTTTAAAAGGGTTTCTAGCCCAAAACATATTGAATGATGATTAGAAAAGAGAAGAGTGATGGAGGTATTTTCACTGCTAAAACCTGGCAGACTGAATTTTTCCCTGAGATTTCTTTTTCTGTTGATTAATCCTTCATTCTTTACAAACCAAACCACTTTTTCTGTTGAAACTTAAGCAGAGAGGTGGT
>JASLAI010000140.1 GCA_030147225.1 Planococcus sp. (in: firmicutes)
TTTAGTATATTTTTGATTGTATCAGTAAAAACCTCCATTATATGTTACAGTTATATTACAATTAAGTAACATAGCATATTTTATTGTTTAATATTAGGAAATAAGGGTACATTAACTCCTTGGTTTTGCTAGGGATATTTAATTAGGGAGAATGCTGATAATAGCTTTTGCTGCTTTGACGCCTTTATCGTTTGAAAGACAAAAAAGACCTTTTCGCCATATGGCGAAAAGGTCTTTACGTTTAATTATTCGTGGCGGTCGTCTTTATCGCCCCAACATTCCGTATTTTTCAATCCAGGAATGTTTTTAGCAAAGAACTCTGGATTTTTGCCAGCTTTGCGTTGACTTGTGTAATCGTCCAATACCTTGAAGGCAATTTTTCCGAGCAAGGCGATGACTACCAGGTTGAGTACAGCCATGAAGCCCATGAACAAATCAGCCATGTTCCAGACTAGTTGAACCTGTGCCAATGAACCGAACATGACCATAGCCAATACACCGAAGCGGTAAGCTGTCAGCCAGCCGCTATGAGCATTGATGAATTCGATATTCGTTTCACCATAATAATAGTTTCCGATGATCGAGCTGAAAGCGAAGAACAAAATGGCGATTGCCAGGAAGTATGGCGCCCAGCTGCCAAGATGGACATTCAATGATGCTTGAGTCAACAAGATTCCTTCCTGCTCTCCTGTAGAGTACAGACCTGCCAAAATAATGATAAAGGCAGTTGCCGAACAGATGACAATGGTATCAAAGAAAACACCCAAGCTTTGCACAAGACCCTGTTTCGCTGGATGCGAAACGTTGGCGGATGCCGCAGCATTCGGGACAGAACCCATACCGGCTTCGTTTGAGAATAAGCCGCGGCGGACACCTTGCATGATGGCCGCACCAATTCCGCCGCCTACTGCTTCTTCAAGACCAAAGGCACTTTGTATGATCAAGTTGAAGACTGCCGGGATTTCAGTGAAATTGGTGACTACAATAAACAATGCAACTAAGATATAGATGGTTGCCATAATAGGCACAACTACTTGTGTAACGCTGGCGATGCGTTTAACGCCGCCAAAAATGACTACGGCTGTCAGCAGAACAAGTCCTGCACCCACAGTCCAATCAGGGAAGTTAAAGACGTCTCCAAACGATTGTGCAATCGTGTTGGATTGTACAGAATTGAAAATAAATCCAAATGCCAATGTCAGCAAAATGGCAAAAACGATTCCTAATTTACGGTTGACAAGCGCTATGTCCATGTAATACGCCGGTCCTCCACGGAATTGTTCACCATCACGGACTTTATAAACCTGTGCCAAGGTGCTTTCAATGAAAGCAGTGGCCATCCCGATTAGGGCGACCATCCACATCCAGAAAACAGCACCCGGTCCGCCAATGGCGATGGCCAAGGCGACTCCTGTAATATTTCCTGTCCCTACGCGTGAAGCGGTTGAGATCGTGAATGCCTGAAAAGCCGACACACCGCTTTCTCCATCCTTTTTCTCAGTGATAACGCGGAACATTTCGCCAAACAAGCGAACCTGGACGAATTTGGTGCGGATAGTGAAGTAAAGGCCAAGGCCCATTAAAAGTGCAATCAGTATGTATGTCCAGAGTAAAGTGTTGACGTTATCAACGAACCACGTGACTCCATCTAAAAAAGCATCCATTACAATTTCTCCCCTTTTTCATAAACTTATTAACAATACCCTGTTTCCAATAGCAGAAAACGTTCTTTGCCATCTGATATAAAAATGAGACCCTCTAGTCAAAGAGGGTCTCGGATATCGGCTGGCTTCATCATACCATGTAATTCGCCTATTTAAGAATTATTAGTATTTTAAGTTATTTCCCAGGGAATAATTTACGTAGATCTTACTGTATTTGCTAAAACGCGTGCCCCGATATCCAGGGCATCCAGATTGAACTTCATCTCCGGGTGGTGAAGCCCCGGTGCCAGATCTGCTCCGACACCTATCATCGCAGCATGAAGTTCAGGTTTTTTGATTGTGTAGAAATGAAAATCGTCTGCTCCTGTTGTGTGGATAGGCGGCGCTGCCGCTTGTTCACCAAGTGTTTTTCGAATAGCGCTGTCGGCAATCTTCATTGCCGCTTCTGATACTTCTGCTGCAGGCGTGTAGTCGGTCCATTCAAACGAAATCACCACACCGTGCAAGTTTGCGATGGCTGTTAACCCCTCAGCAATTTTTTCTTGAAGTTCTGCCATCAGTTCATTCGATTGGGAACGGACGTCCATTGCGAATTTCGCATTTCCCGGAATGATGTTCAAGCTGTCACCGCCTGTTTGAATATGCGTCAGCTTTGCCGAATAAGATTCAAACGGTGAGAAATAGATGGATTTTACAAATTGGTGGATTGCCGCAATAACATCGATGGCGTTTTTGCCTTGATGCGGACGCGCTCCATGTGCATCCACTCCGGTTATTTTTCCTCTGAGGAAAATGCCCGATCCGTGATGGAGTGCAGGCGTCACTTTGCCAAAAGACAGCTCTTCAACCGGGCGCAAATGAACACCATATAAATGAGATACCCCATCAATCGCTCCCCGTTCAATCATCGACAGCGAACCATTGCCCACTTCTTCCGCAGGCTGAAAAATAAAGCGCACACGTTTTGTCAGGGTTTCATTCTTCAAATACAAAAGTGCACCAAGAACCATCGCCATATTGGCATCGTGTCCGCATGAATGATTGGCTTGCAGGTTGCCATCGACTTCCTGCCAGAGCGCATCTATATCTGCCCGCACCGCGACGACTTCCTCTCCTTCACCAATTTCGGCAATCACTCCGGTAACATCCGGAAATGTGTGATGCTCAACTTCAAGTTCGGTCAGTATTTCTGCTATTTTTTTAGTGGTCTCCACCTCTTTCCAGCTGACTTCTGGATGTGCGTGGAAATGGGTAAAGTAATCAAGCGTTTGCTGTTTGATGTCCATGTAGTCGTCTCCTTTGGAATGGGGAATTCAGTATGATAGTTTGATTGTACATGAGGAAAGAGGAGATTTGTGGGTTGATTTTTGTTTTAACCCGGGTGTTTGTTTGGTGTACCCGGGTGTTCGCTTTCTCAACCCGGGTGTTCGTTTGTTGTACCCGGGTGTTCGCCCGTTTAACCCGGGTGTTCACGATCCTAACCGGCAACGCATTCATTTTACCAGCGGCTGGCGGATGTATCGCCGATACCGTCGACTCCCTATTGGCTGGCATCCGTTTTTGAGGAGGAACTGCTTGGATGCATCCAGGCTTTTCAGTCCAATAAACTCACAGCATTCAGCTGTGCTAATCGTCGGTTTCATTAACATGAACCAGTCATTGAGAGCGGCTGAATGTGCACTTCGGCTAATCAGCCTGCACGTCTCACATTCCCATGCCAGTGTCGTCCTCGTCATTTTCCCAAG
>JASLAI010000172.1 GCA_030147225.1 Planococcus sp. (in: firmicutes)
GCAATGATCTGCGCCAGCACCACCATAAATAGAATAAAACCGATAGGCGCTAAATGTCCTTTGCCATAGCAGGCAAAAAAAGCTGGCAATGTGCTCAGCGCTAGCGTGAGAATTGTCGTAACCAATAAAGTAAAGCCACCCTTAACAGCCACTTCGTAAGACAATTGGGGAAGTTGGATGACAAGACCGATAGCGACGCCGAGCAGGATGACATAAACACTCAACAGAAAGTTTGTAAAGAAGACGGCGAAAAATTTCGCGAAGATAATAACCAGTCGATGGGAAGGCAAAGTTAGCAAATCCTTGATGGTTCGATCTGTATATTCTCTGCCAAATACCCAACTGGTCACAAACCCGAATACCAAAATGCCTCCAACCGCAATTATTTGAGCCAGCATACTCAAATAAGCCGGCCAATCTGCAACTCCGAAAATCTGGGCCTTGTCTCCAATCAGCCCTGAACTTTCAGCGAGTTCTGGATTTTTCAAAACAAATATAAAAAACCCGGCCATTAAAGGTGCCATTGTAAAAACGGCCAAGGTAATCCAAATCATCTTTGACTTTCGAATCTTCAATAATTCCACTTGAGTTGCCGTAAAGAAAGTCATCGTACTCCCCCATTCACTGTGTGATGATACGTAAAAAGTACGATTCCAACTCCTCTTCTTCCACAGCTAAATGAGTCGGAGGAAATCCTTCAGAAACTAAATAACGAGAAACTTCATCCGGATGCCTAACAGCATGTTCAGTGAATGTTTCAATTCTTCCTGCTGCGTTAAAAATGGCCAGATACCCTGCATGATTTAACGCAGCCATCGCTTTTTCTTTTTCCTTTGCATCAACAATCAGCCGTTTGTTAATCAACTCCTTAAACTGTTCTGTTCGAATTTCCTGAAGCAGTTGTCCTTGGTGAATCACTCCCACTTTAGTTGCAATTTTAGCTACCTCGCTCAGTAGGTGGCTTGACATAAAGATCGTCACTCCCATGTCGCGGGCTAAATGGCGAAACAGTTCACGGACTTCCACGATACCGGTTGGATCCAAACCGTTAGAAGGTTCATCTAAAATTAAGATTTCCGGCTTATGCAATAATGCTTTTGCTATTCCAAGACGCTGAGTGTTGCCTAATGAAAGTTTGCCAGCTTTTTTGTCTGCATATTTTGTTAGCTTTAATTGCTCCATAACTGTTTGTACCGCTGCAGGATCGGAAACGCGCCGCAAACGACGGAAAATTTCCAAATTCTCTTTTACTGTAAGCTCTGGATAGGAATAAGGCGTTTCCACAAGACTGCCGACTTTTGCCCATAAAGAATGATTGGCAAGTCCAATTTTCTGCCCCTGAATATAACAGGCTCCATTGCTTGGACGAATCATTCCTAAAAGCATTTTGATGGTTGTTGTTTTACCCGAACCATTTAATCCAATAAAACCGTAGATTTCCCCTTTCTCAATTTCTAGAGAAATATCTTGTACAGCTGAAAATCCCCTGTACCGCTTGGATAGGTGAGACAATTGAATGAGTGGCTTCATCTTCATTGCTCCTTCGCTAAAGCTTCTTTCTCTTTTAAAAAAACAGAATTTTCATTTATATTATCTTCCTGTTTCTTCTAACATACAATCGCTTTTTGGATATTGAAAAAATTTCCTTGAAGCAATTGAATATTTTTTAACGAAAAGGGAATACAGAAAAGAGTGCAGCACACAAACTAAAGGAGGCATTGTCCATGGAATTTAAACATGAAAACAATAAGTTCTCGGCTTTAGAGAATTCCGAAGAAATGGCTTTTCTAAGCTATGTTCCCAATGGAGATATATTGACTGTCGACCATACCGAAGTTTCTCCACAGCTGGAAGGTCAAGGAATCGGCAAGAAATTGGTAGCGCAAGTCGTTGAATATGCCCGCAATGAAAATAAAACGATTGATCCACAATGTCCGTTTGCCAAAGCAGTCATTGAAAAAACACCTGAATATCAAGACGTCCTGTAAAATTGAACCAGCATCTGTGTTAAAGCGGATGCTGGTTTTTTGTGTTGTTTGGGGAGCGCATCAACGGGAACATGAACAATAAAAGGGGTTGAAAAATGTGGAGACATCACTTGAAGAAGCAGTCAGAATGAACGCACAGCCATTCAGTTCAGCCGAAGACTTAACACCTCTTTTAGAAGCGATCGGTGATGCAAAATTTGTACTTTTGGGAGAAGCAACGCACGGAACGTCCGAATTTTACACGTGGCGGGCAGCTTTGACCAAAAGATTGATTTTGGAAAAAGATTTTTCATTGATTGCTGTTGAAGGTGATTGGCCTTCTTCCCAACAGGTGAACCGTTACATTAAAGGTTTTGATGAAAACGAAAAACAACCGCAGAAGGTACTTCAAGCTTTTAAAAGATGGCCGACCTGGATGTGGGCCAATGAGGAAATTGCTGATTTTATCAATTGGCTGAACAAGCACAATCAAACAAATCAACAAAAAGTAGGTTTTTATGGCATTGATGTTTATAGCTTGTGGGAATCCATGGAAGAAGTACTCCTTTACTTAACAGAAAACAATCCAGCCGGTGGAGATATTGAATTGGCAAAGAATGCTTTTTCCTGCTTCGAGCCTTTTAACCGGGAACCTGAACATTACGCTGTTACTGCTGCAGACTTCTCCAAAGCATGTGTAGAAGAAGTCTCTCGGTTGCTGGCCTCCATCCGTTCGAATGAAGACCTGTATAAAGATGAATACGAAAGTGACTTAAATTTAAAAATCAATGCACTGGTCGCAAAAAACGCAGAAGACTATTACCGTGCCATGATGCGAAGCGGTGAAATGTCATGGAATATACGGGATGAGCATATGGTGGAAGCCATCAACGAAGTTCGGGATTATCACGGCAAAGAGGCAAAAATCATTATTTGGGAACATAATACTCATATCGGCGATGCTAGTGCTACTGATATGAAAAACGATGGCATGACCAACGTCGGACAGATTTTACGTGAACAAAACCGTGTAGAGGATGTTTACGCCATTGGGTTTGGGACCCATTCAGGAACCGTCATTGCCGCGCCTTCCTGGGGTGAACCAGCTGAAAAAATGGAAGTTCCGCCTGCAACACCAAACACATGGGAAGATCTTCTGCATCGTACGGGAGCATTCAATAAATATCTTCTGTTTCATTCGGAGAATTTCAGTCTTTTTGACCGCTGGGTTGGCCACAGAGCAATTGGAGTAGTCTACAATCCCAAGTATGAAGCTTATGGAAACTACGTCCCTTCAAGAATGTCCCAACGCTACGATGCTTTTGTTTTTATCGATCGCACTCACGCTTTATCTCCTCTGCAAGTCGAAGATCACTTTTAAAAAGAAGCAATCTTTCCAAGCATTTCATTCGACCCTAAAATTTCGAATGTTATGATAAAAGAAGACTTGCTTAGGAGGAATTGTTTTCCTAAGTTTTAGTTACAGAAATGAAGAATGATCAAAGGAGCTGTACTGACAATGACCGAAAAGAAACAACTTGGAAAGACCGGCTTGTACATTAACCCGATTGGCCTTGGCATAAATGCTGTAGGCGGGCACAATCTTTACCCCGATTTAAACGAAGATACCGGCAAGGAACTCGTTCATGCCGGCATTGATAATGGATTAAATTTTATTGATACGGCTTACGCTTACGGCTATGGTCGATCAGAAGAACTTCTCGGCGAAGTGCTGCAGGAATCAGGCGCACGCCATGAAATGGTGGTGGCGACCAAAGGCGCGCAACGACGTCAAGGCGATGAACACATTACGGATAACTCTCCGGCATTTTTAGTCCAATCCGTCGAAGAAAGCCTGAAACGACTTCAGACCGATTACATCGATTTGTTCTATATTCATTTTCCTGACGAAGAAACACCGAAAGCCGAAGCCGTCGGTGCCTTGCAACGCTTAAAAGAAGAAGGGAAAATCCGGTCAATCGGTGTCTCAAATTTCTCCATGGAACAATTGAAAGATGCCAATAAAGACGGGTACGTGGATGTTTTTCAAGGCGAATACAACCTGCTGAAGCGTCAGGCAGAAGAAGATTACTTTCCTTATGTAAAAG
>JASLAI010000176.1 GCA_030147225.1 Planococcus sp. (in: firmicutes)
GTTTTACAGCGGATGTTGTGGAGGCCAGTGGATTTCCACCGACCCGATGGAAGCTGCTATTGACCCAACTGCTGACAATGCCTGGAATTCCAGTTGTTCAGTACGGTTCAGAATCAGCAATGAACGGCACAAAACTGCCTGAATCGCACCAAATTTTGGATATGGCAGTAGACAAAGAGCTGGTCGACCACATCACGAACTTGACTTCATTGCGAAATTCATCTGAGGCATTGAGAATAGGTGAATTGGAAGTCCTTCATGACGAGGATGACTGGCTTGTCTATAAACGTTCGAATGCTGAAGAGACGTGGATTATCGCTATCAATAATTCTTCTTCAACAAAGAATATTAATTTGTCTGCTGACATTATTGGCGAAGGACAAGAATTGCGTGGATTGTTTGAAAATGACATTGTCCGTCAGGAAGACAGCGGAGAATATCGTGTGACACAGGACCGTGAAATTGCGGAAGTTTTCCATATTACCGAAGAAACCAAACTTAACTCTGCTTACATTGCCACCCTTGCCATCATGTATCTTGTCTTTATGTTGTTCCTTTGGATTGTATGGCGCAAAGGCAAACAGCGAAAAGCAGATGCCGCAAAACAAAGAGCCAGTGAAACAACAGTATAATCGTTTGGACAAGAAAACAGGAAGAGAAAGCGCTGTGCTTTCCCTTCCTGTTTTTAATTTGGCATTAGTTATCGATGGCCTTATAGCCAATCATGTTGATTGGATCTTTGGGTGACGAATAGGGCGGGGCATAGCAAAGCTCCAGTGCTTGTAAATCGTCAACTGTCAATCCGCCGTAAATAGCCGTAACGATTACATCTATTCGCTTATCTACTCCTTTGCCCCCAATGCATTGTGCTCCCAGAATCTTTCGGGTCTGTGGATCGTAATGGACTTTCAATGTGATTTTAGCATGGTCAGGATAGTAACTGGCATTCGAATTTCCGATATGGGTAACTGTCGCAGCGGACAGCTTTTTGTCTGTAATGGTTTGTTCGTTCAATCCGGTCATGGCAGCAGTCAACGAGAAGATTTTCAAAACAGAAGTACCAAGCAAGCCCGTTTTTACTAAAGAATTGCCAGTCAAGTGACGTGCAACGATAAATGCCTGCCGGTGGGCTGGCCAAGCAAGCGGCACTCTTTTTGGATCTCCTGTTACCATGTCGAAATTCTCTGAAGCATCGCCGATGGCATAGATGGATGGGTCATTTGTCTGCATGTATTCGTTGGTGTGGATGCCGCCGGTTTCACCGATTTCCAGGCCTGCTTGTAAGGCAAGCTCAGTATTGGGCTTTAGGCCGATGCTCATAATAATGAAATCGGCTTGCAGCTCAATGCCATTTGATAACTTCACGGTCTTGCCTTCAGTTTTTTGGATTGTTGTGCCCGTAAGTAATTTGACACCTTGCAACGCCAGTTCTTTTTCAATGATCAGTGAGATATCGGAGTCTAGAATGGACATGATGGTCGGAGATTTATGAACCAATGTCACGTCCAGACCGATGTTCTTCAAGTTTTCGACCATTTCAAGGCCGATAAATCCTCCTCCTGATACCAAGCATTTTATGGGCTGTTCAGACTTAATAAATTGATCAATCCGCTGCATGTCCTCAAAATTTCGTAAAGTGAAAACTTTTGAGGAATTCAGCCCTTCAACTTTAGGAACGATGGCGGAACCGCCTGGAGCCAGAATTAACGAATCATAAGACTCCTCAAACTGTTCATCAGTCTCCATGTTTCGGACTAAGACTGTTTTGGCTTCTCTGTCAATTTTCAGCACTTCATGCCGCAACTTAACATCGACATCACGTTTCGCTTTAAATTTTTCGGGGTTTGTCATAATGATGGATTGTTCATCTTCAATCACATCGCCAATGACATATGGGGTCCCACATGCCGCATAAGACATGGTTGAATCACGATCAAAAACGATAATACGTGCATCCGGATCATAGTACCGAATTTGGCCAGCGACTGTAGCACCGCCGCCAACTGCACCAATAATGACGATCTTTTTCATGAGGAGTTCAGCTCTTTCCTTATTCAATTTTGTTGAAGAAGAATAAAGCCAAAGTTCCTGGTCCAGTATGTGCTGCAATAACAGAACCAATCATATGGACTTCAATCTTTTGAGGATGGAAGTTTTCTTCAATTTCCTGTTTCAGGATATTGGCAAATTCTTCATCATCGCCATGGCTGATGGCAATGGTCTGCTGATCTAACTGGGACCCGCGTTCTTTCATTAATTCAATCATGCGCTTAATGACTTTCTTACGTCCACGTAATTTTTCGATTGGCACCAATTTGCCGTCTTCTACATGTAGCAAAGGTTTAATATTCAGTAAACCGCCTACAAAAGCACTTCCTTTAGAAATACGTCCGCCTTTGGCCATATAATCAAGGTCTTCTACTGTAAATAAGCTTTCCAGATGTTCAGCCATAAAATATGTGTTCTCAATTATTTTTTCCAAAGGCTGTCCTGCATTACGCATTTTTGCAGCTTCTTTCACTATAAGACCATAGCCGAGTGAAGCGGCTTTAGAGTCGAATATCGTCAATTTCAGATCAGGATATTCTTCTCGCACTTGGTCTGCCACCATAACTGCTGTGCTGTAAGTACCGGAAAGTTCAGAAGAAAAGGCGATGTAATAACCTTCGTCACCATCTTCTGCAAGCTGTTCAAAAGCAGACAGCATTTCCTCGGGTGAAACTTGGGAAGTCTTAGGATGATTGCCCGCACGGATGGTATCAAATACTTTAATAGATTGAATCCCTCTTATATCTTCGTAGTCCTGGTCTCCAATATGAACGCGAAGTGGAAATAAAACAACATCTTCGTTTTCAAAAAATTCCTTTGGCAGGTCTGATGCACTGTCAGCAAATAATCTCATACTTTATCCCCCTTTTTTACTTACAGTTTCAATCGGTCAATCAGCAATTCGGCGATTCCGTCTTCATTATTGTTCAAGGTAATTTCATTGGCAATATTTTTCAAGGGTTCGATAGCGTTGCCCATGGCTACGCCGACTCCTGCAAACTCAATCATTTCCAGATCATTGTCTTCATCTCCAAAAGCGATGATGTTTTCTTTCGCAATGCCGAGTGATTTAGACACGCGGTCTAGTCCGACTGCTTTGCTCATGCCGCTTTTCACAATCTCAATAACATGCCAAGGAGCTCCCCAACGGCGGTGGTCAATCACTTCCGCGTGAACAGAGGACAGGTGATCATGGATTTCCTGTACCCGTTCATATGGAGCGTGGATCAAAATAGAGGTCGGGTCGGTTTTTAAGTAATTCCGTAAATCACCAGTTGTGATGTTAGGGTCGCCGAATCGGAAAATATCCATCAACTTTTCATCGTGGTGATGTACATAGACATCGTCCAACACTTCAGCCACTATATTGTGGAAGTCATAATCATGCATGGATTCGACCACTTCGTGAACGACGTCCAATCCGATTGGTGTATGGTGCATTCCCCAATGCTGACTTTGTGGGTGATGGACAAATGCACCGTTGAAGTTGACGATAGGTGTTGTCAATCCCAATTCTTTGTAATAGGTTTCACTTGAGCGATATGGACGGCCGGTAGCGATCATTACCTCATGTCCTGCTTCGCGCGCTTTATTTAAAGTCAATTTGGTTTTAGGTGAAATCACTTTTTGATCGGTCAATAATGTTCCATCTAAATCAAGAACGATTAAATGCTGTTTCATAAATAGCCGACTCCTTTCTATATAGTACTAGTGTAGCGATAACGCAAGGGTTTCGTCAAAAAATCTTGAGTAATTCGAAATACTTTTATTGGAAGCTTGTTGGTATTTGCCGGATATCCTGAAGATTGGTACGATTGATCATGAAGGAAGTGATATCAAATGAGAGTTGAACGACAAATGTGGGGGCATATCCCATTGCTTCATATAATTCCGAACGAAGCCATAGAGAAACCAATGCCAACAGTAATTTTTTTTCATGGCCATATGAGTGCCAAGGAACACAATCTCCATTACGCTTACCAATTGGCTGAAAAAGGATTGCGGGTGATATTGCCGGATGCGCATCTTCACGGGGAACGAAGTGAAGGGTTGGATGGAGTTCAAATAAGTTTGCGTTTTTGGGAAATTGTACTGACGTCAATTGAGGAACTGTCCTTTCTGCACGAAGAAATACATAAGCAAGGTTTGTCTGCTGGAGAGCCGGGAGTAGGCGGCACTTCCATGGGTGGAATTACCACTTTGGGAGCGATGGTGGTTTATCCATGGATCAGAGCGGCGGCCGTTATGATGGGCGCGGGAAATTACGTGGAATTGGCACAGGCTCAAATGAAGCAATACGAATCGAGAGGTTTTCAGCTGCCGATCAGTGCAGAAGAACGTGAGCAAATGCTTTCGACCTTAGCTATTTTCGACAGCGAACGGAACTTGACAAAATTTAATGGGCGACCGGTTTATTTCTGGCATG
>JASLAI010000261.1 GCA_030147225.1 Planococcus sp. (in: firmicutes)
GCAATAGAACCGAGCAAAGCCAGGACTGTTTGCCATAGTGGCACGCTATAGGTTTCAAAAGAACGCGATTCCCCTCGCACAAAGCTTGCTGGCAGAGTCGCATTTACTTTCTCTTGAAGCTCCTGCAAGACTGGCATCGACTGTTCATATTCTGCAGGTGACATGTTTACGAAAAATGCGCGCATATTGCGCTCTTTTGAAGCGCGGACAATTTTTTCTGCGCTTTCTGCGATATTGCTTTCAGCTACAGCCAGGCTGTGGAGACGAACCAGATTCAAGTCGTTGACATAGGCCAGCTGATTCAAACCTTGTTGATTGGCAAACTCGATGCTCATCAAACCATAGCCGGCATTTTTCAGCTGGGCGCCGAACTCCTTCAGTCGAACAGGATCGGAAGCCGTTGGAACAGCAACACCGTTAAACAGCACTTTGTTGATGCCCGTTTGTTTAATGGAAAGAAGTTCATCGATCATCCGCTCAAGTTCGTCTTCATCTGTATAATTGCTGAGTCTCGGCACTACCATCAGGCCGGCATCTAGAATCGAGGCAATTACTTCGGGGTCATAGCCGATCGGTGTCGATAAGATCGTGCTTGCTCCTCCAGGAATGTATGCATACTCCACCCCATTAAATGTGATGGTGTAGATTTCTTCAAATAATTCAGCTATATTTTCTTCGAAATTATAAGAGCCGTTCGAATGGATAAATAATCCCGGTTGATCATAGGGATCTTCCAATGGATCTTGCTGCGTCAATAAGAGATGTTCCCGCATACGGGAAGTGCTGACAATTGTAATCAGCCCTTTTCTTTCCAACGAGCTGACGGTATCGGGTTCGAGGCTGACACTTTGGATGCCTGCGTTTTTGAAATCCGCCAATATCATTTCTGGTGTCAACTCAGGGTCTTCAATCAGCCAAGGAAGCGTCAATTTATAGGGAACAATGGTTTCGATTTTCTTATTTGATTCTTCTATTTGTATGCGCTGGACTATTGACGGAATGGTCAATAGCAAGGCGGCAAGGAGGATTCCAATTAACACTTTCTTCACGTAAGTACACACCCTTAACTTTTCTTGGTTTGGCCTGGATAGCAGGCATTATTTCTTGGCGATGAATCTATTTATGACAGGAATGCGCTGCAATACGCTTTGGTCTACTGCTTTTGTTAGCAGCAATAGGACAAAGTAGATGACGCCACCGACTGCTACTGCCGCTCCTACATACAATAGAGCTGCCGTTCGGGACAGCTCTTCAAAATCCAATAGGTAACTTGGCAGCCAAATTGCTGCCCCCATGACAAGTGAAGCGAAGATAATTGTACCGGTTTTTTTCGGGAAATAGGTAAAGCCTGTGTATTTCCGAATGGCAACAGCATTCAGGACGAACAGAATCAAATAGATGACTGCAGTCGAAATGGCCGCGCCTTCCAATCCGTAAAAATTGACCAGGACAAGATTTAGAACTAATTTGATCAGAACTCCGATGATAATGATCCACGCACCAAGACGTGCTTTATTGATACCTTGCAAAACTCCTGTACCGAGAACAGTCAAGGAAGTGAACAGCGAACTGAACGATACGATGGCCAGCACCGTACTTCCTTGCAGATCGGTGAACAGGCCTAAGTTAATTGGCAAAGTCAGGACGACTAAACCTACAGCGGCCGGCACCGATAATAAATATGTCAGGAAAAAGGTGCTTTCGATCAGTTTAGTCGATCCCACCTTGTCGTTCTGTGCCAATTTCGCTGAAATGGATGGAATCAGAGGCAGAATGACCGAACTTGCAAAAACTGTGACAATTTGAACAAGCGCCAGGCCTCTGCCGTAAATGCCGTAGAGCGAATTGATGTCTTCTGTGGCTTCCCCGTGCATTTTCAATGCTGTTGGGATCGTAACGGAATCAACCAAGTTCAACAAAGCCATTGTGATTGCACCGATGCAGATGGGAATCGAAATTATCAGGATGTTCTTAGCAGTCGATTTAAAATTCGCCAGTTTATAAGGCAATTGCTTGTCGACTCTTACCGACGAACGATTATAGAGAATCCGCAGATAGACAAACGAACCGATTGCTCCGATGATGGAGCCGATCATAATGCCTCCCGCAATCTGTTCATCGCTGTAGAAGCGATTTACCATGTAGACAGCGACCAATAAGATCAGGCCAACACGGATAAATTGTTCGATGACTTGGGACACCGCAGTTGGTGTCATGTCTTGATGCCCTTGAAAATAACCGCGATATACAGCCATATAAGGCGCAACCAGTAAAGTACAGGATACAACGATCAAGGAAAGGCGCGTTGTTTCACCGCCGAGCACTGCTGCGATTTGGTCGGAAAAGCTGTAGATGACCAGAAAACTTGTAACTCCGAAAAATAAAGCCAAAATACCGGAAGTAAAAAAGATATTCTTAACTTGCTGCTGATCGTTTTTAGCCCGGGCTTCCGCAATCAGCTTGGAAATGGCAATCGGGATGCCAGCGACGGACAAGGTCAACGCGACCATATAGACCGGATACACCAGCGTAAAGATTCCCAGAACTTCATCTCCCGCGATATTCTGAAGCGGAATCCGAAATAGGCTGCCGAGTATTTTAGACAGCAATGCTGCAATAGATAAAATTAACGTGCTTTTAATTAACGTATTTTTCATTACTTGCGTAAAGCCTTTCGTCCAATCACAATGGCTGCGAATTTAGGCAGCACCAGCATGCGTTTCCATCTGGACGGCTGTTTGACCAGCCGGTAGAACCATTCCAGGTTCATTTTTTGCCATAGCTCCGGCGCACGTTTAACGTTCCCGGAGAAGACATCAAAACTGCCGCCGATGCCGATGAAAATTCCTTTATCGAACTCAGCGATATGGGCGCCGATCCATTGT
>JASLAI010000415.1 GCA_030147225.1 Planococcus sp. (in: firmicutes)
AATTAAAACAATCCATCATTGAACAATCTTTGGATGCCATTGTCTTCACGAGTAAAACGCAGGTGAAAAACATCTTTGCGAATGGAGAACAACAGGCGCAGCTGATTGAAGCTTTCAATGACCAGGTGCTCGCAGTCGCTGTCGGCAAAGTCACTGCCCAAGAGTTGGAAAACCATGGCATCGTCCAGGTGCTGCAGCCCGAACATCAGAAGATGGGGGCGATGATTGTAGCGATGGATCGCCATTATCGCCAGCAGGAAGCACGATTTTGATGTATGGGATGAAGATATGTAACTTGGATTAATTATTATTTTGTGCTGATACTCTGTAAGACTGCTGCGGTGTCTCGCTGTACCGCAGGAGTATTACGGTTTTCGCAGCTGTTTTGCTCCATATCCTAATGAGTCATCAATACTTTAGTTGTTTCTGACTGCAGGATCCTTAGAAGAAAGAGCGAAAGGCGGCGACTCCTGCGGGAAAGCGGAGTGATGAGACCCCACAGGGCGCAAGACCGAGGAGGCTCAGCGCTTCGCCCGCGGAAAGCGTCCGCCTGGAGCGATTTCTTCACCCCGACTCCTCCTAAACAAGTTGAAACTGCTACTTATAAAAAGAAAAAATAAACTAATTTCGAGGTGAACCATATGCAATTGCAAACAATGAACAGCCCGTTTGACCAGGAACAAGTCGAGCTTATCAATCGCTTATTGCCGATGCTGACAGACAACCAGAAAATTTGGCTAAACGGCTATTTGGCCGGTACGCAGTCGGCATCGACAGTGGCTGTACAGGAACAGCCTGGCTTGGAATGGTACGCACAGCAAGGCGGAGCTCCTGTTGCGACCCGTGAAATCACGATTCTGGTCGGCTCCCATACAGGCAACTGTGAATCAGTTGCTAAAGAAGTTTCGAAAAAACTGCAGGACAAAGATTATAAAGTAAAACTGACGCCGATGGACGAGTTCAAACCGAAGGATCTGAAGAAAGTGGAAGATTTACTGGTCATCACGAGCACGCACGGAGACGGTCATCCGCCGGACAATGCCCTTGCTCTGTATGACTTCCTGCACAGCAAACGAGCGCCGCAGCTTGACGATGTCCGGTTTTCGGTTCTGTCTCTTGGCGACAGCTCGTATGAATTCTTCTGCCAGACCGGCAAAGATTTTGATAAGCGCTTGGAAGAATTAGGCGCTAAACGCATTCACCCGCGGGTTGATGCCGATTTGGACTTTGAAGAACCGGCAGAAGAATGGTTTGACGGCGTCTTCAGCATATTGAACAAAGAACGAGAAGCGGATCGACCAAGCGCTGCAGCAGCTCCAGGAAAACAAGAAACCGTAGCAGCCAGTCAACCCGCCTACTCCCGCAGCAATCCGTTCAACGCGGAAGTTTTGGAGAACATCAATTTGAATGGCCGCGGTTCGAACAAAGAAACCCGCCATCTGGAACTTGATCTCGAAGGCTCGGGCCTGCAGTACGAGCCGGGTGACAGTTTAGGGGTTGTTCCTGAAAATGAAGATAAACTTGTCGATCAGTTGATCAATGCGGCAGGATGGAATCCGGATGAACCGGTTCCCATCAACAAGCAAGGCGATACAAGCTCATTGCGGGACGCTTTGATTTCAACATTTGAAATCACCAGCTTGTCGAAGCCGTTGCTTGAAAAAGCGGCAGCCTTTGCGAACGGTGATGGATTGGCCAATTTAATAGAACCAGAAAACAAAGAACAGCTGCAGGCGTATATCTATGGAAGAGACTTGATCGACTTAACGGAAGATTTCGGTCCTTGGCAGGCACCTGCTGCGGAATTCATTAAAATACTGCGCAAAATTCCGGTTCGCCTGTATTCAATTGCCAGCAGCTCCAAAGCGAATCCAGAGGAAGTCCATTTGACAGTCGGTGCTTTGCGCTATGAAGCGAATGGACGCAAACGGACAGGCGTCTGCTCGACGCAATGCGCAGAGCGCTCCGATATCGGTGCGACCTTGCCCGTGTTTATTCAAAGTAATAACAATTTCCGGCTGCCTGAAAATCCGGAAACGCCGATCATCATGATCGGCGCCGGGACAGGAGTAGCTCCTTACCGTGCCTTCATGGAAGAACGGGAAGAGACCGATGCTCAAGGAGATGCATGGCTATTCTTCGGCGAACAGCATTTCGTCACCGATTTCCTTTACCAGACTGAATGGCAAAAATGGTTGAAGGACGGCGTTCTGACGAAGATGGACGTGGCCTTTTCCCGTGACACAGCCGAGAAAATCTACGTGCAGCACCGTCTGTTGGAGAAGAGCCAGGAAGTGTATCAATGGCTGGAAGCGGGTGCGAATGTCTATGTCTGCGGCGATGAAAAGTACATGGCCAAGGACGTGCACGCCACATTGGCAACGATTCTCGAACAGGAAGGCAATATGAGCGCAGAACAAGCGGAAGACTATTTGACTTCCATGCGCAGCGACAAACGCTATTTGCGCGATGTTTATTAAGCAGATCTGTTCAACAATGAAAGGAGCTTATCATGAAAATTAAAGATTTGACTGATATCGAAGGCACTCCAAGTGAAATGGAGGTCATTAAAAATAGAACCAATTACTTGCGTGGCAATCTCGTAGAAAGCTTCGCAGAACGTCTGACAGCTTCAATTCCTGACGCTGATGGCAAACTGTTGAAATTCCATGGCAGCTATATGCAGGACGACCGGGATATTCGCAATGAACGCGCCCAGCAGAAGCTCGAACCTGCCTATCAATTCATGATTCGGGTTCGTCTGCCAGCAGGCGTTGCTACACCACATCAATGGCTGACAATGGACAACCTGGCGAATACCCACG
>JASLAI010000088.1 GCA_030147225.1 Planococcus sp. (in: firmicutes)
ACGTTTTGGTGAAATGAAGGTCATATTGGTTAACCTGCTAGTGTCAGCAGCGGCGATGATCAGCATCTTGTTTGTCAGCTCTTTTTGGGCGATCATGTTGGTATCAGCAGTATTCTTTACTGCTGCTGCCCTTCTCCGGCCGGCCATCAATACCTTAATTTCCAAACTGGCAGGCGATCAGCAAGGGTTTGCAGCAGGCATGAACAATGCCTATATGAGCCTTGGCAATATGATCGGACCTGCACTTGCCGGCATCCTTTTCGATATTAACATGAGCTATCCTTATATATTAGGAACTGCCATTTTGATTACCTGTTTTATCATTGCCAACACTTGGTCGATGCGTAAACAGCAGCTTTTGGCCACCAGCCGGAGCTGAATTATCTAAATTCCATAACAAAGAAAAAGCGAAAAAGAGTCAGCTTCTCTTTTTCGCTTTTATTAATTGGTCGACTGCCGCAGGAGAAGAAGGCTCTTCTTTTGTGGCTTTTCTTTTTAATGCACGTATCGGCAGTCCGAAGCGCCGAAGCGTAATATCTAAGAAAAAAAGGATCATAGCAGCTAACAATAGAAACAGTTGAATTGAACGAACAGTGCCGCTAGTATAAGTCATATCCCTGAAGGCTTCATCCAGCGTGTTCAAGACTTGCCCACCAGTCCGCTCAGCCAAGGTTGTCATCATTGGCATGTTCGCAGCGGCAGTTTGATATTCATCGCCATAAGGGATTGTCAGGCCTGTTTTATAAGCTGCTCCATTTTCATTGCTAATGCTGAAAAAAATCAGACCAGGTTCTGCATCTAGTTTAACGTCCACTTTTCCGGGAGCCCGCGGTTCTGTCTGCAAGGGAACTTCGTTGCCTTGTTCATCAACCGCTGTTACGGTAAGAATTGCCGAACTTTGTGTAGGATCTTCTACCGTATAGACACCTTGTTCTTTCCGTGTCACCGAATACGGAATTTCTTCATAAGCAGGCAACAATTGAGCAGCACTGCGATTCCAGAAATCCGGCCATCGGCTCCAACTCTGGAAGTCCCCGCTCCACGCTCCGCTGCCCGATGTGTAAGCAATTGTTTTACCAAGGCCATAATTCCAGCTGGCTAATACCGGATCCCCTTCCTCACTTTCCAATGCCACTGAAGCAGTACTTTTTGCAGTTGTGGCAATATAAGAATTGAGTTGCGGAATTCCATCATTAAATAAATCATCCCATCTGCTGCTGTAGACAACCGGTGTAAAGGGTTCATCGACAATATACGTCCGTGACATCATAATGGTTTCCCGAGACAAAATCGCAGGAATTGTCGTAGCGTCAATCACATCATAAAATCTTCCACTGCCAGTATCGGCCAGTTGTTCCAACAGATTCCGGTCGGCGTCTTGACCAATAGATACGGTAGACAAAGTGATATTCTTGTCTTTGCCATTTTCAATCAACGCATTATAATCACTCGAAGTGGCAGATTGGCCATCTGTCAGGAGGATAATGTGCTTTCGCTGCAACTCCAAATCTTCCAGTTCCGAATAGGCTTGCTCCAATGAGACATAAATTTCAGTTCCGCCTCCCGGAGTTATTGCGAGAATTTTGTCTACAGCTGCCTGCGGATCGGACACTTTGGCAGTCGGCAAAATCTCCCATGGCCGGTCATCAAAAGCGATGACACCTAAAGTGTCGTCTGGGCGAAGAAGTTCGACAGATCGGGCTGCGGCTTCTTTGGCCAACTCCATTTTCATCCCCATCATACTTCCCGAACGATCCATAACAATCATTAAGCCAAGAGACGGCAGTTCATGCTTGCCTTTGACTTCCATTTCGACCGGCAGCAACCGTTCGATCGGCGTTTTGAAATAACCCCCGAGCCCGAAGCTTTGTTCGCCGCCGACCATCATGAATCCCACGCCAAATTGCTGTACGGCCTGTTCGATAATCGTCATCTGCTGCTCTCCGACAGCTGTACCTGATACATTATCGAAAATAATAGAATCATAACGAAGAATGGCGGATAAACTGCTTGGCAATTGGGCAGACGAAAGCTCAGTGACCCGTAAGTTTTCCGTATCCAATAGACCCGGAATCGGACTAGGTTCACCACCATTGACCACCAGCACTTCCGGACTTCCAGAAACTTCGGTAATGCTTGCCAATGAGTTGTTTTCGAGAAAAGCATCAGCAGCTGTTTCCACACGAACTTCGTATTTCAACAAGCCTTCTGAACTCGCTGGGTATGAATAATTGAAGACATTTTGGCCTTCCGACAATTCGATTTCTTTCGTATCCAAATCACGGTCATTAACAGAAAAAATCAATTTAGCCTCGGCTTCTGTATCTGAATCGACCGTCACAGAAAAAGATTGAGCTTCTCCCAAAAATGCACGCGACGGTGTTTCGAAGCGGCTAACGGCGAGATCGTTCTGCACCGATTGTTCAATTGGCCACACATCCACCTGCAGCCGCTCGGACTCGAGCCGGTTTAGGCTTTCAATGGCAGAAGATCGGGTTTCATTGCCATCAGTCAGGAGCACGAGTCTTGTTGCAAGATCCGTATTTCCGCTATTCGAAGCAAGTTCTAATGCACGGGCGATGTTCGTGTGTCCGTTTTGTACAGCCGCTAATTCCGCCGGCAAGGTCTGCGGCTCTTTCGTCATCGGCAACAGACTGTGAAAATCTTCTGCAAATGTATAAACGGCAACCGATTGATGATCTTTTTTTGAGTCTAGTGCATTTTCTACCGCCAGAGTCATTTCAGTCTCCATTCCTTTAAGAGAAGCTGAACGGTCCATTAGGAAAATGACTTGTTCTTCTTTAACGGAACGAAGAAGAGATGGCGAGGCTAATGCAAAAATCAGTAAAACAACAACTGCTATCCGCAGAAGAAAAACAATTTTTCGCAACTTGGAACTGTCTCTAAAAGTCTTTAATCCCAACCAGCCAAAATAAACGAGTGCAGGAAGAAGCAATAACAGCCATAAGGGTTCATCGAGTCGCAATTCCACGGCGGTACACCTCCCATTCCAAAGCGACCAGCAGCAAGATCAACAATATGATAAATGGCACAAACGAAAAGCGAACTGTGTCTTGCGCGGCTTTCGCTTGCCCCATGGTGTAGCTTGAACCGGCTAAAAGTGTTTTCTCTTCGCCAGACAATTGAACAATCATCGCCAAAGTCTGATCTTCCCCGATTACTTCATAAATTCCTGGTTCAGCGGGGGCGACAAATGGTCCGCTCCCCTCAATATAGGAATGGCTATAGTCACCGTCTTTAAATATCTCCCATTCCCCAGCCTCCGAAGCTAACGATACGGAGCGGTGCTCATTGGGCTGAAAGAATCCAAGAAATTCCGCATCCCCCGCTAAACTGTCCATGGCAGACCATAAGAACAAGGGAAATGAAGGAAAAAGTGGCCAGTCAGTCAACTCAACGTCCGTCAGCACCACGATGTCTCCTTTTGGCGAGAGTTGGATAAACGGATGACCGTCAATTTCAGCTATCGTTTCGAAACTTTCAAATGGTGGATAAAGCTGTGAAACATATACTTCCTCCAATGATGCATAGGAGAATAGCGGATGCGCTTGTGTTTCGACTTGTCCTGATACTTCAAATGTGTTTTCATCGTTTCGCCCAAACAACAGGATGGGTGTACGGCCATCCAACAACTCGCTCTGGTTGGTGACAAGCGGCATTCCCATATCCGACTGAAGTTGGCCAGATTCCGCCAATTGAACTTCCAGACCGGTCGACCGGTAGCCGCTGGCGATCAATTCATGCAAAGCCGAGTCAATCACTACCGCATTACCTGGAGGCGCCGAATAAGTCGCCATCGTGTTATCAGCCGCATACTCATCGTCCACTTCAACAATCGCCTGCCAGAGCTTTTCATTCGGCAGTTCTTCAAAAGGAACAAGCAATTCCTGAGCAGGCTCCAGCTCCACTTCAACTATTTTTTCCGTATTTGCTGATGATAGGCGGACTGTCGCCGGCAACGATTCCTTGCTATTGTTCACCAGCTGGACAATGCCTCTGGCTCCTTCTGCAGTTTCCGAAATGCCGAATTGGCGGATCGAAACATTTCGCAGCGTTTCATCGAATCCGTGAACGCGGTAGCTCTGTCCTGTTTTATTGGCCAGAACAGCGCGGTCCAACGCATCAGTAAAGATGTGAATAACAGTCGAATCACTTTCAGCCAGTGTATCCGCAAATAAAATCGTCTGTTCCATTTCGGCATTTTCATAGCTGATTGCTAATTGATCGATTGCTTTTTCGACCGTCCCAATATCCTGTTCTTGCCGAACCACCACGCTCGGACTTTCGCCAGTTGTAATGATAGTGACCGGCTTGCCGCCAGCTTGTTGCGCCAGATTTTTCATCTCCTGCTGGTGCTTTTTAAAATGAGACGGTGACCCCGCCAGCATTGTGGCTGACGTATCCACCACAAAAATGAAGTCATTGCCAGCAAGTGTTTCCGATTCGCTGAAAGGTCCCAACACCCCCAGAACACACAGCAATAACGCCGCCAACTGCAGGTAGAACAATAAGTGGTGCTGCAGTTTTTTCAAATAAGGTGATGCCTGCAACTCTCTCATTCGCTCCTGCCAGAATAGGATCGACGATACCTGCTGGTCCTTGTATTTTTTCCTGAAGAAATAGTAGAGGATCACGGCCAGCGGCATAACTGCTGTCCAGATCATTCCCCAATTCGATGCCCCCATGCCGCTTCACCTCATTTAATCCAATTTTTTCGAACCATTTGCTGAAATAACACTTGCTCTATTCCATCTTCCACATGCACTGGCAAATAGGCGATTCCATATGTTTGGCAAAGTGATTCCAGCCCTTTTGTGTGAAGTTCACTTTGATGCCGGTACGTACGGAGCGCTTCTTCTGTTACTGTGACATTTAGCACCTGCTCGGTTTCGTCATCAATAAAGCGAATATCTCCTTTGTAAGAAGGAGTCCGCTCTTCTTCTGTACTGATGTGGACAAAGCGAATATCGTGCGCATACGCTGGAGCCTGTCCGAAAAAAACTTGCCAGTCTTCCAACGGCTCAAGGCCATCCGAGACGATAAATAGAACCGTGGAATCTTTTGCTGTATGGAAGCTTGCTTGTTTCGCAAAAGACAAGTTGGCCGGTTCTAAAACCGAAGACATGAAATGTTCAAACAGCTTTCTGGCCGACTTCCCTTTTTTGCGGAAAGGCACCGCTTGTTTTTGGCCGGCTGAAACCGTCAAACGGTCATCACTTGCCAACACCATTACGCCTAGAGAATACGCCAGCTGTTTGGCAAACAGCCATTTATTGTTCATTGATTTGGAGCTATCAAGCAGTATATGAATGCGCATTTCCTGCTCATCTAAAAAGCGTTTAATATAAACGCGCTCGGTCCGTGCGTAAACGTTCCAATCAATGTGGCGGACATCATCTCCTGGATGGTATTCACGGAAATCAGAAAAATCCAGGGAACTGCCGAACCGCATCGATCGGTGGGAGCCTTTATGATGCCCCCTGATTTTCGCTTTAGAGCCGACGGCATAGCGGCTGATGCGTGAACCCCAATCGGCAGGCAACTTCAGGGAGCTCATTTCAGAACGCCTTTCCCTGCCGTGCTGAGAACCAAATCGATCAATTCATCCGCTTCTTTGCCAATTGCTTCAGCTTCATAATTCAATAATAGACGATGACGCAATACAGGTTTAGCCACATATTTCAAATCACCTATCGACACATGGTATCGCCCTTCCATCAATGCACGGGCTTTAGCAAGCTTTATCAGACTCTGCAATCCGCGCGGACCGCTGCCGTACTGAACAAACTGCTGAACCTGCTCGTGCTCTGAATGTTGCGGGTGGGTATTTTGAATAATATCTACAGCTACCATAAGAATATCTTCTGCTATTAATACCTCTTTGACCATCTGCTGGGCCTCGATCAAAGCGGCAGTGTTCATTTTTTTGCTGAGGCTGATCGTTTCAGCCCCTGTCGTCCGCCGGCTGATTTCAGCAAGCTCTTGGCGGTTGGGATAGGAAACAAGGATTTTGCATAAAAAACGGTCCATTTGTGCTTCAGGCAAGGGGTATGTCCCTTCCATTTCAATTGGATTTTGTGTCGCCAAAACAAAGAAAGGCTTTGCCATTTTTTTGGTATCACCAAGAATGGTGACCGTTTTTTCTCCCATTGCTTCTAACAGTGCACTTTGAGTTTTAGGAGTA
>JASLAI010000168.1 GCA_030147225.1 Planococcus sp. (in: firmicutes)
AATTCAGTTGGACTCAGGGAAATTGCGCAAGGCTTACTTGCTGATTACGAATATGCTGAGCAGCTTTAACGCTCCGTTATTGGCTGGGGTGATTGTACTGGCTCCTTATGCTGTGCCACTTTTGCTGGGAGATGAATGGCAGCGGAGCGTCATCATTATTCAAATTCTCTGTCTGTATGGCTTGTTCAAAGCCTTGGGAAATCCAAGCGGCAGCTTATTCATCGCGGTAGGAAAAGTGAGATGGAGCTTTTATTGGCAATTATTTCAGTTGACCGTCATTCCGGTTGTGGTCTTCCTTGCCAGCTTGTCAGGTGAAATTGTCATTGTGGCAGCGGCAGTCGGCTTGCTGCGGTTATCACTTTTTTACCTCAGTTATTTCGTACGAATCCGTCAGATTATCGGCGACAGTTTGGGTGAGTTGACGCTATCAATCGCTAAGCCGGTGATTCATTCAGCCATCATGCTCGCTATCTTGTATCTTATCAATACACAGCTGTCAGGTATCGGGACGATGGGGGTCATATTTATTGATGCGATCATTGGCATGCTGATCTACGGATTGCTGGTATTTCTGAATCAACGCGAACTGGTGGTAGAGATGAGGGGTTTTTTTCAAAAACGAGCGGTAGTTAAAGAAGGGTGAACAAAATAAGAATCCTGAACTATTTAATTAGTTAAGGGACGAAGCAGAGCGGAATTTCAAAATGCCAGTGATAGCCAAGTCCGCACTCAGAAGCTAAGTGGGATGCTGATATTCGATTAAGTTTAGAAAAAAAGAGATATTATAAGTTAAAATATTTAATAATCAAAATAATCTGTAATATTTAGACTATTGTATGTTAGAATGGAAAAATAAAATCGATTAATAAGCATATAGTCTTGGGTAAAAGAGTGGATTTCGATTTTATATATATCTTATCCATACATGAGCACGGAAAAGACACCAGCATCCATGGATTTAGACATGGCAGAAGCTGAAGAAAAGGTGGGGTATTTATGAATTTAGATTCGAAAATTTACGTAGCTGGACATCGTGGCCTGGTAGGCTCTGCAATTATGCGGAATTTACAGGAAAACGGCTATGCCAATCTTGTGTTTCGGACCAGTCAGGAGCTTGATCTAACAAAACGCGATCAAGTAGATGCTTTTTTTCAAGAAGAACAGCCGGACTATGTTTTTTTAGCTGCTGCCAAAGTGGGTGGTATTATTGCAAACAATGACTTTCCAGCAGAGTTTATCCGGGATAATTTGATGATCCAAACGAATGTCATTGATGCAGCCTATCAAAATAGGGTTCAGAAATTATTGTTTCTCGGCAGTACGTGCATCTATCCGAAGCTGGCTGCACAGCCAATGAGAGAAGATTCATTATTGACCGGTGAACTCGAGCCAACCAATGAACCTTATGCGATTGCCAAAATTGCCGGCATCAAAATGTGTCAGTCCTATAACCGTCAATATGGAACAAATTTCATTTCTATCATGCCAACCAATCTCTATGGGCCGAATGACAATTTTGACTTAAACAGTTCGCATGTTCTGCCAGCGTTGATCCGGAAGTTCCATGAAGCTAAATTGAACAATACGCCAACAGTGGAAGTGTGGGGGACAGGCAAACCGAAGCGGGAATTTCTTTATTCTGATGATTTGGCCGATGCCGCGATTTATTTAATGAACACCTACAGTGGAAACGATTTGGTCAATATTGGCATGGGGAAAGACATTTCCATTAAAGAACTGGCAGAAAAGATTGGGGAAACCGTAGGTTATAAAGGGAAAGTCGTCTTTAACACTTCGAAACCTGATGGTGCTCCACGCAAATTGGTTGACGTCAACCGACTGAAAAATCTTGGCTGGGAAGCGAAGATTCCGTTGGATGAGGGCTTGGAAATGGCATATAGCTGGTTTTTAGAGAACATAGAAGAAAATAAGATGTTAACCAATTGAGGGGGAAGATTATGAAGAAGGCATTGATTACAGGAGTTAACGGACAAGATGGTTCGTTCTTATCAGATTTTTTATTAGAGAAAGGCTATGAAGTCCATGGCATCATTCGCAGAAGCTCGAGCTTCAATACGAGCCGAATCGAGCATCTCTATATTGAAGAATTAAAATCGAGTGAGAATTTTTACATCCATTACGGGGATATGACAGATACTTCCAATATTATCCGGCTAATCAATGAAATCAAACCGGACGAAATTTACAATCTGGCTGCCATGTCTCATGTGAAGGTATCATTTGAGACCCCGGAATATACGGCAGACGTGGATGGCATCGGAACTTTGCGTATTTTGGAAGCGGTCCGTATTTTGGGGCTGGAGAAAAAGACGCGCATCTACCAGGCTTCTACATCGGAACTTTATGGAAAAGTACAGGAGGTTCCGCAAAGGGAAACAACACCTTTTTATCCGCGCTCGCCTTATGGTGTGGCAAAACTATATGGTTACTGGATTACAAAAAACTATCGTGAATCTTATGATATGTTTGCCGTTAACGGCATTCTTTTCAATCATGAATCTGAGCGCCGCGGAGAAACATTCGTCACGCGCAAAATCACTATGGCGGTCGCACGCATCGCCAATGGCAAACAGGACAAGCTATTATTGGGCAACCTCGATGCTAAACGGGACTGGGGCTATGCCAAGG
>JASLAI010000246.1 GCA_030147225.1 Planococcus sp. (in: firmicutes)
TCATGACCGTAGCGCCTTTTATGACAAACTCGCCAATGGTTCCAGGATCGACATCAAGAAATTCGTCATTTACCACCCGTACCTCTGTGAAGTACATCGGCTTGCCGCCTGATCCGATTTTATATTCATGCTGCTCGGGCAATAAAAAGACGCCGCCCGGTCCGCCTTCGGTCAATAGGCAAAGATTGTAGAACTGCTGGTGCCCGAAAAAATCCATCGCCATTTTAACAAGTTCAGGATCAATCGGATCCGCACCATACATGCATTTGGTAACAGAAGACACATCAGCTTCAGCCCCATCTGGCAGCTGCAGAAATCCACTGTACATATCCGGCAGTCCAAAGAAAACCGTCACCTGGAATTCATTGATAAGCTGAACCGCTTTTTCCGGATGGAACTCGCGCAGGATGATATTGGATGTGCCAAGTAAAACCCCAGTCACCAGATACAGATTCAATTGAGCAGAGTGAAAGAGTGGTACGGCATGAAGAATACGGTCACTGGAGCTAATCCCAACGCCAAATACAAATGAGGTACTGACAGTAGCAATCCGCTGATGATCAAATAATGCACCTTTTGGTTTTCCGGTAGTGCCGGAAGTATACAGGATTTCTGCATCGTCAGTACTCAGCACTTCTATGGATGGCTCCAATGCATTTTCACTCAGCACCTTATCCCAGCTAAGACCATCATCGTTAGCAGGCGCAGGGTGAACAATCACTTGCTTGAGCGAGGCAGCCTGATTTTTCCCTTCAGCAACCACGCGTTCAAACTCTGCATCGCAAAAGATGAATTTGCTTTCAGATTGGCCGAAAATATAGCCGCTTTCATCGGCAGTCAATCCATAGTTGACTGGAACAACTACACCTCCGGCTTTCAGTACTGCAAAAAAAGCCAGCACATAATAATCCGAGTTTTTCATGAACAGTGAAACTTTATCACCTTTTACCAGTCCTGTTTCCAACAATCCATTCGCCAATCGGTTAACTTCTTCATTCAATTCCTGGTAAGAATAAGTTCGTCCTTCGCAAGTAATTGCCATCTTATCTGGAAAACGTTTTGCATTTTGTGTGAGTGATGCCGTGATATTCATTTCATCTCCTCCTTCTCTGATCAATCGATTGTCCCGATAATCCACCCTCCTGTTATAGAAATTCCAATTGCTTCGGGAACCGTTAGAAATTTCCATAATTCCTTAAACAGTATATTTAACTTTACTGTATTCAGAAAATATAGTCAATTCTATTTACAAGCGCTCTGTTTGACAAAGACAAAAAGAACCGTGCCCGTTTTCATAAATCGGCACGGTTCATAGTTTTCTGCTGTCTATATGTATTAGCTAACCCTTTTGCCAAGCTACAGCCGATACTTGAAACAGGAAACCTCAAATTTCATTCATCCCTTTCAGGCTGTGGGATATTTACCCCAGCAACTTGCCCAAGCAATTCGACTCCTTTGACAATCTCTTCTTCACTGGCATAGCTGAAAGACAGTCGAAGATATTCAAGTCCTTTTTGCTGTTCGAGGAAAAAGTATTTGCCAGGCACGAAAGAAACACCTGTGGCCAATGCTTCAGGAAGCAACTTTGAAGTGTCTACACCCGGAATTTTCGCCCAAACGAAATAGCCGCCTTTTGGTATGAACCACGAAACTGCAGGAGGCAAGAATTCTTCCAGAGCTGACAGCATGGTATGGCATTTGGATTCATAGACAGCGGACAAGCCATCCAAATGTTCGTCAAAATCAACGGCTTCGAGAAAGGCTGCCATCGTTGCCTGATCAAATGGGTGATTCAGGTCTTTCTTGAACCAATTCAACGGATCGATTATCTGTTTATCCGCCACAACCCAACCGATTCGCATACCTGGGGCAACCACTTTGGATAATGATCCCGCATAGAGCACTCGGTTGTTCGTATCCATTGCCTTCAGTAAATTCGGATTTTCTTGAAAGCCTAATTCCCCGTATGCATCGTCTTCTAAAATGAGGAAATCGTATTGTTCTGCAAGTTCCAGCACCCGCTCCCTGCGTTCAGGCGACAGCGTTGTACCGGTTGGATTCTGATAGGTTGGAATGGTATACAACAAACGCGGCAGTGGCCGGCCATTTTCTTTGCGATCCGCCAGCATGTCTGCGAACACTTCTGTCTGCAGCCCATTTTCGTCAATTGGAATGGTCATGTAATGCTCCGTGTAATTCCGGAAAATTTCTAGAGCTTCCATATAAGTTGGCGATTCAATGGCCACTAGCGCTTCATTGTCCAGTAGGACACGTGCAATCAAATCAATCGCTTGGCAGGCTCCGGAAGTCACCAACAACTCTTCATCCCCCGCTTCAACTCCCCGCTGTGCCATCCGATTCCGAAGAAATTCTTTTAGTTGAGGAATTCGAGGACTACCGAGATAATGGAGAGGCAAATCCCGCTCTTCATCCAGCAGACGAGCCACCGCTAACTTGATTTTTTCAGAAGGAACTAATATTGGATCCGGGTAACCGGAACTGAGACGCAGGCAACCTGGCGGCAAAGTGGAGAGCCACTGGCCAGGTGGATCATTCTTAAAAGCCATTTCAATATCTTTCGAAAAACGGAAGTCTGTTTTCATATTTGTTGTTCCCCTTTCGTCTAACTGATGGAATAATGTGAAATCTCTTAATTCTTATTCTACAGTTTACAGTCAGTAATGTGTAGGTTGTCGGCAAAATTGCGACCTTATCCCAATCACTTTCTCACGCACCGTGTAACTTTTCAGCCACTCTAACGTTCTTATGGTTAAGTGATTCACTTATTTCTGAATTCATTAGGAGGAGCATCCATGAGAAATAATTTTTGGCTCAACGCCTTTTTAATCCTGATGACCGTCCTGATTTTGGCAGCATGCGGAACCCAGCAGGAAGACGAAACAGAAAACTCTCCTGAAGATCCAGCGACCGAAGAACCCGAAACAAATGAAGAAACGACAGGAGGCAGTACAGAAGGAGAAATGGAACCTGACATTCAACAAATCAGCGACGAAACCTATCGCTACACCTTGAAGAATCAGACCGGAGAACCTCAGACATTCGAATTCACAAGCAGCCAGCGCTACGACTTTTCTTTGGCAAATGAAAATGGCGAAGAGGTTTTCCTTTTTTCATCTGTCAGCACCTATCTGCAGGCTTTGGGTGAAGAAAATCTCGATCAAGGAGACCAGCTGAGCTACGAATTTAGAGTGCCCCCACTCGATCTTGAACCGGGCACCTACGAACTGACTGCCTGGCTGACGCCTCGACAAGGCGAGACCTACGAAGTAACAACAGAACATGTCGTCGAATAGGAAACTAGCGGAGAAAAAGGAAAAGACCATCGGAAATGATGGTCTTTTCCTATCTCCACTTTTATCTTTCTTCAAGTCCAGCTTCATCATCGTTATCCTATTCACTACAACTCAGACGATTAAATCATTTTCCGTTTTAATCCGGATGGCATCCTGCAATAGTTTTTGGAGAACAGCCGCAAAGACTGCGACCACTAGCGAAGCAAAAATAACGACAATTCCAATCAATACACCCGGAGCATCATCAGCTTTTGTCAATAAATACAAAAATGGCAGCTCAATAATGTACACAATGATGATGGTTATCGCGCAGTATTTTATTGTCTTCAAAGCTTTTACTGAGAGATCTGAAAAAGCTTCGTTTCGGTCAATATAGCTTAAAAGCTTCAAAGTTTGGTACAATGCGATAAAAAATGGGATCATCGCTATATACATGCCGACCAACAAAGGATATTGCAGTTTTTCCAGTTCAGGCAGAGCCCAGTAAGGGGAATTCGGATCAAACCGGGATAAACCATAAATACATCCGACCAGTACCGGCACTCCCATAAGAATAATGACTAT
>JASLAI010000257.1 GCA_030147225.1 Planococcus sp. (in: firmicutes)
GCGCAAGAATCGTATGGCCGTTTTCCAATTCCACTTTAAACATCGCGTTAGGCAAAGTCTCAACGACAGTTCCTTCGATTTCAATTACATCGTCTTTCGCCATCGACCCAGTCTCCCTTCTGTATACAAATCAGGTTCTCATCTTCAAACAGTATTTGCTGATTGAATAGTAGTAGTACATTCATTCACAAGAAATGCATGAGTGACATTCGAAAGACATTCTCCGAGTCCCGCAGTTCAGCGGGCCGGGGTTAATCCGGCAAAGCCAGTCTGTCTCATGTATCCTCGACTGCCCGGACTGCTTTGGATGAGTTCCAAACCCGTTACACAGATGCTTCCACGAAACCCATTATACTAGTTTCGATGCGCAATTGCACTAAAGTGCATTTCACATCAACTTTCATATCCTGAGCCTTGTTTGCTTTTGCAGCTCTCGAAAATTCATATCTCCGGTGCTCCTTAAAGCCACATGGAGGCAACTAACTGCGCCCGGCGCCGGGGATTAGCCTCGGTCGCCCTTTAGAAGAGCATCAATGTCAGCAAATACTTTTTGGATGTCCTGCTGTCCATCTATATTTGTCAGCACGTTTTTGCTTTCATAGAAATCAAGAAGCGGCTGTGTTTGTTGCATATTTACTTCTAAACGCTTAGTGACGGTTTCAGGCTTATCATCTTCACGCTGGTAGAGTTCGCCACCATCTTTGTCGCACACTCCAGCTGTTGCTGGCGGGTTAAACACAGTATGGTAAGCAGTTCCACAAACTTTACAGATCCATCGGCCTGTCAAACGTGCAATTAATTCGTCTTGTTCGACTTGGATATTTACGACATGCTCGATTCGCTTATCAAGATCGGCCAGAAGAGATTCCAACGCTTCAGCTTGAGGGACTGTACGTGGAAAGCCATCTAATAAGAAGCCTTTTTCACAATCCTTTTCGCTTAGTCGTTCGCGGACAATGCCGATTGTCACTTCATCAGGCACTAAGGCACCTTGATCCATGAATGATTTTGCTTTCAAGCCCAGCTCCGTTCCGCCTTTAATAGCAGCTCGGAACATGTCACCTGTAGAAATATGAGGGATGTCGTACTTCTTAACAATTTCGTCTGCTTGAGTACCTTTTCCGGCACCTGGTAGACCCATTAATACGATATTCATACGTTTTCCCCCTCAAACAATTGGACAAGAGACGTTCTCACGTCCCTTAAATCCCACTGATTATTTCATAAAGCCTTTATAATGACGTTTTACAAGCTGAGATTCCAGTTGCTTCATCGTTTCAAGTGCTACCCCAACAACAATCAAAAGACTTGTTCCGCCGATTTGCGCCGATTGCGGTAAATTCGCAATGTTGATGAAGAAAATCGGAAGAATAGCAATGACTGCCAGGAAGATCGCACCGACGAAAGTCAATCGGTATAACACGCTTGTTAAATAATCCTGTGTATTTTTACCCGGACGGATTCCCGGAATATATGCGCCTTGCTTTTTCAGGTTGTCCGATACGTTCTCAGGGTTAACCTGAATAAATGCGTAGAAGTACGTGAATGCTACGATCAGGGCGACATAAATGATCATGCCGACAGGACGCGTATAATCGAATGTACTCTGAATCGCTTCTGTAAACGCATTGGCACCAAAGAAAGAAGCAATGGTTTGCGGCGTAATGATAAACGCTACTGCAAAGATTACCGGGATAACTCCGGCCGCGTTCACTTTCAAAGGTAAATGCGTTTGCTGCCCGCTTGTCGTCTGGCCACGGCCAGCAACTCGCTTCGCATACTGAATTGGTATTTTACGCAACGCTTGTTGAACATAAATGACCAAGACCGTAATGGCAACAACAGCTAATGCAAGCAATGCCATAATAGCAATATTGATCGGAAGCTGATCTCCAGCTCCTTGAATCTGCTGTGCATACAATTGATTGACAGCGCCTGGTACTGCAGCGACAATCCCTGCGAAGATGATAATCGAAATACCGTTCCCCACACCTTTTGCCGTAATCTGCTCACCAAGCCACAGTAGAAACGCCGTACCAGCAGTCAATACAATGGCGATGACAACATAGGTTGAAATCGTGTCGTTCTGGATTAAAGAACCGCCGTACATTTGGTTAAATCCGTAAGACATACCGATTGCTTGAATAAAGGCAAGAACGATTGTGAAGTAGCGAGTGAATTGAGCAAGTTTCCGTCTTCCGACTTCACCTTGTTTCGCCCACTCTGCAAATTTCGGTACAACATCCATCTGCAATAATTGCACGATGATCGACGCTGTAATGTAAGGCATAATTCCCATGGCTAAAATCGAAAAGTTAGCAAGGGCACCTCCACCGAAAGTATTTAAGAATCCAACCAGACCCATCTGGTCAGTAGCTTGCAAAACCGAAGCATCAACATTCGGTACTGGAACAAAAGTTCCAATACGGAAAATGATGAGCATCAATAATGTAAAGAATATTTTATTTCGAATATCAGTCACGCGCATAAAATTAGAGATTGTCTGAAACATTAAACCACCTCGGTTTGTCCGCCGGCAGCTTCAATCGCTTCTTTAGCTGATCCAGAGAATTTGTGAGCTTTTACTGTCAATTTCTTTTCTAAGCTACCATTGCCGAGAATTTTAATTCCAGAACGTTCGTTGCTCACAACACCTGTTTCAATCAACAATGCAGGTGTTACTTCTGTGCCTTCGTCGAAACGGTTAAGCACTTCAATATTTACGACTGCATAGTCTTTACGGTTAATGTTGGTAAATCCACGTTTTGGCAAACGACGGAACAAAGGATTTTGACCACCTTCGAATCCAGGACGAACACCGCCGCCTGAACGTGCGTTTTGACCTTTATGACCTTTACCTGCTGTTTTACCAGTACCTGAACCGATACCGCGTCCGATACGCTTTCTTGAGCTGCGTGAACCTTCTGCCGGTTTTAATTCATGAAGTTTCATTTGGTTGGCACCTCCTTCTATAGAAATCCGTAATTAAACTTCTTTGATAGTTACTAAGTGAGCGACTTTATCAAGCATTCCGCGAACGGCTGCATTGTCTTGGTGCTCAACTGTTTGGTGCATTTTGCGCAATCCCAATGACTGAACAGTTTTACGTTGTGTCGGTTTAGAACCGATCACTGATTTTGTGAGGGTAATTTCCAATTTAGTTGCCATGTGATTTTCCCTCCTATCCTAACAGTTCTTCTATTGATTTACCGCGAAGTTTTGCAACTTCATCAGCACTTTTCAATTGAGTTAAACCGTTAATAGTTGCACGTACCATGTTGATTGGTGTGCTTGAACCTAGAGATTTAGATAAAATATCTTGTACCCCAGCTAATTCAAGTACCGCACGAACAGGTCCGCCAGCAATTACACCAGTACCCGGAGAAGCAGGTTTGATAAGGATTTGGCCTGCACCAAAACGGCCGATTACTAAGTGTGGAGTTGTACCTTTAACCATTGGTACTTCAATAAGGTTTTTCTTCGCATCTTCGATGGCTTTGCGGATAGCATCTGGAACTTCTTGAGCTTTACCAGTACCAAAACCAACATTACCATTTCTGTCGCCTACAACAACTAAAGCGGAGAAACGGAAACGACGTCCACCTTTTACAACTTTAGCTACGCGATTGATTGTAACTACGCGTTCTTCAAGTTCAAGTTTGTTTGGATCAATACGACTCATGAAATGTGTCCCTCCTTCTTTTTAAAATTGTAAACCATTTTCGCGTGCAGCTTCAGCTAATGCTTTTACGCGTCCATGATATAAATAACCACCGCGGTCGAAAACAACCGATTTTAAGCCGTTTTCAGTAGCGCGTTTTGCGATTGTTTCGCCGACTTTAGCTGCCGCTTCCACGTTGCCAGTTGATTCTACTGAGAAATCCTTCTCCATAGATGATGCACTTGCAAGTGTAACGCCATTAACATCGTCGATCAATTGAGCGTAAATATATTTATTTGAACGGAATACGTTTAAACGTGGGCGTTGTGCTGTGCCCGTAATTTTAGAACGTACGCGTGCATGACGTTTTTTACGAGATGCGTTTTTATCGAGTTTCGTAATCACTGAGGTCACTCCTTTCAGCCTGCCTAAGCAGCATTATTTACCTGTTTTACCTTCTTTGCGACGAACTGCTTCTCCTTCGTAACGAATACCTTTACCTTTATACGGCTCTGGTGGACGTACTTGACGGATGTTCGAAGCTAGAGCTCCAACACGTTCTTTGTCGATGCCTTTAACAACGACTTTAGTGTTAGCTGGTACTTCAACTGTGATTCCTTCTTCCGGTGTGAATTCAACCGGGTGAGAGTAACCAACGTTAAGAACCAATTTTTGTCCTTGCAATTGAGCACGGTAACCAACACCTACTAATTCAAGTGTGCGTTGGAATCCTTCTGAAACTCCAGTAACCATGTTCGCAAGCAAAGCACGAGTTGTACCGTGGTTTGTGCGGTGATCTTTAGAATCTGAAGGACGTGTCAATGTTAGCACGTTATCTTCTTGTGTGATTGTAATATCTTGGTTAAATGTGCGAGTCAACTCGCCTTGAGGACCTTTAACAGTTACAGTGTTCTTGTCTCCAAGAGTTACGGTAACGTTAGCAGGAACCTCGATTGGTTTTTTACCTACACGTGACATTCTGTTGCACCTCCATTCGTTTGTTGCTTATTACCAAACGTATGCTATGATTTCTCCGCCGATTTGTTTCGCGCGGGCTTCTTTATCTGTTACCAAACCTTGTGATGTTGAGACTAAAGCGATTCCAAGACCGTTTAGTACACGTGGCACCTCGTTAGTTTTAGCGTAAACACGTAGTCCTGGTTTTGAAATGCGTTTCAATCCAGTAATAACGCGTTCGTTGTTAGCTCCGTATTTAAGGAAAATCCGGATCATGCCTTGTTTATCATCTTCAACATATTCCACGTCACGAACGAAACCTTCACGCTTAAGGATTTCAGCGATGTCTTTTTTCACATTAGAAGCCGGAAGCTCTAATTTCTCGTGACGAACCATGTTTGCGTTACGAATGCGTGTCAGCATATCTGCAATCGGATCTGTCATTGTCATTACTTTTACCTCCTTCCCAAATTAGGGGATTACCAGCTGGCTTTTTTGACGCCAGGAATTTGTCCCACATATGCAAGTTCACGGAAACAAATACGGCAAAGTTTAAATTTGCGTATTACTGAATGCGGACGTCCGCAACGTTCACAGCGTGTATATGCTTGTACATTAAACTTTGGCGTGCGTTTTTGTTTTGCGATCATAGATTTTTTAGCCACGTTTACGCCTCCCTCACGTTTACTTTTGGAACGGCATTCCGAATTGTGTTAATAACTCACGAGCTTCTTCATCAGAGTTCGCAGTTGTTACAATTACGATGTCCATACCGCGTACTTTAGAAACTTTATCATAATCGATTTCAGGGAAGATCAATTGTTCTTTCACACCAAGTGTGTAGTTACCGCGTCCGTCGAACGATTTGTTCGATACGCCACGGAAGTCACGTACACGTGGAAGTGAGACAGCAATCAATTTATCCAGGAAGTCATACATACGCTCTCCGCGTAGTGTAACTTTACATCCGATAGGCATACCTTCACGAAGACGGAAGCCAGCGATAGATTTCTTAGCTTTAGTAATAACTGGTTTTTGACCAGTGATCGTTTGTAATTCTTCAACAGCAGAGTCAAGTGACTTAGTGTTTTGAACAGCTTCGCCTACACCCATGTTGATGACGATTTTGTTTACTTCAGGTGCCTGCATTACCGATTTATATTCAAACTTGCTCACTAGAGCAGGAGTGATTTCATTCACATATTTTTCTTTTAGGCGGTTCATGTGTGTACCTCCCTTCATTCAGGAATTTTATTTATCTAATTTTTCGCCGGATTTTTTTGCAACACGAACTTTTTTACCATCTTCAACCTTATATCCTACACGAGTCGGCTCGCCGGATTTAGGGTCAAGTAACATTACGTTAGAAACATGAATTGCTGCTTCTTGGCTGACAATTCCACCTTGTGGATTTGCCTGGTTCGGTTTTGTGTGCTTTTTCACGATGTTTACACCTTCTACAAGCACACGGTCTTTCTTAGGTAAAGCAGTCAAAACAACACCTGTTTTGCCTTTGTCTTTGCCTGAGATTACCTTAACTGTATCGCCTTTTTTAACATGCATTCTGTCGCACCTCCTTGGTATGGCACATTGATTTATTAAAGAACTTCAGGAGCAAGTGATACGATTTTCATGAAGCTGTTATCGCGAAGTTCGCGGGCAACAGGTCCGAAAATACGAGTTCCGCGTGGACCTTTGTCGTCACGGATAATGACACATGCATTTTCATCAAATTTGATATAAGTACCGTCTTTACGGCGAGCTCCGCTTTTCGTGCGAACGATGACAGCCTTAACGACTTCACCTTTCTTAACAACGCCACCTGGTGTTGCTTTTTTCACGGTACAAACGATTACGTCTCCGATGTTTGCAGTCTTGCGACCAGAACCACCAAGTACTTTAATCGTTAGTACTTCACGAGCACCCGAGTTGTCTGCAACTTTTAAACGACTTTCCTGTTGGATCACTTAGGTAACCTCCCTCCGGAATTTCTTAGGTTCCGAAATTATTTAAATTAAATGATAACCGCTTTTTCTACAATTTCCAATACGCGGAAACGTTTAGTAGCTGATAGCGGACGAGTTTCCATGATGCGAACTACGTCGCCCATTTTCGCTTCGTTTAGCTCATCATGAGCTTTATATTTCTTAGAGTATTTTACACGTTTGCCATAGAATGCGTGCTTCTTTTGAGTTTCAACCATTACTGTAACGGTTTTGTCCATTTTGTCAGACACAACACGGCCTGTGTATACTTTGCGTTGATTACGCTCAGTCATACTTGCAAACCTCCTCTCGATTTATCAGTTATTGCCACTGAGTACTCTTTCGTGAATCACAGTTTTCATACGGGCAATCGCTTTACGTACTTCGCGGATGCGAGCAGTATTTTCTAATTGACCAGTAGCCAATTGGAAGCGAAGGTTGAAAAGCTCTTCTTTCAGTGATTTCACTTTTTGTTCAATCTCAGCAGTGGTTAGGTCACGGATTTCATTAGCTTTCATTCGATTCACCACCAATTTCTTCGCGTTTTACGAACTTCGTTTTGATTGGAAGCTTGTGAGATGCAAGGCGCAATGCTTCGCGTGCCACTTCTTCAGATACTCCACCAAGTTCGAACATGATTTTACCAGTTTTGACAACGGCTACCCAGCCTTCAGGTGAACCTTTACCAGATCCCATACGTACCTCTAGAGGCTTTTTCGTATATGGTTTATGCGGGAATATTTTAATCCAGACTTTACCGCCACGTTTCATGTAACGAGTCATGGAAATACGTGCTGCTTCGATTTGACGGTTAGTGATCCAAGATGATTCTAGTGCTTGGAGACCAAATTCGCCGAATGCGATTTCTTTACCGCCTTTAGCTTCTCCGCGCATCTTGCCACGGTGCTCTCTACGATATTTAACGCGTTTAGGCATTAACATATTATTTGCCTCCTTCCTCAGATTTCTTCTTAGTTGGAAGGACTTCACCGCGGTAGATCCATACTTTTACGCCAAGCTTACCATAAGTTGTGTCTGCTTCAGCATGCGCATAATCAATATCAGCGCGGAGCGTATGGAGCGGAACAGTACCTTCACTGTAGTGTTCAGCACGCGCAATGTCAGCGCCGCCTAGACGTCCAGATACTTGAGTTTTGATTCCTTTAGCGCCAGAACGCATAGTGCGTTGGATCGCTTGTTTTTGTGCACGACGGAAAGACACTCGGTTTTCCAATTGACGTGCAACACTTTCAGCAACCAATCTTGCATCAAGGTCAGCTCTTTTGATTTCAATAATGTTGATGTGTACACGCTTGCCAGTCATAGAGTTAAGCTGTTTGCGAAGTACTTCTACTTCAGATCCACCTTTACCGATTACCATACCTGGTTTCGCAGTGTGAATAGTTACGTTGACACGGTTTGCAGCGCGTTCAATTTCAATTTTAGAAACTGAAGCTTCTTTCAAACGTGCTTCAACATATTCACGGATTTTAATATCTTCGTGAAGAAGCGTCGCATAATCTTTCTCAGCGTACCATTTAGATTCCCAATCACGAATGATTCCGATACGCATCCCAATTGGATGTATTTTTTGTCCCACGAATTATCCCTCCTTCTGGTCAGATACCACTAGTGTAATGTGGCTTGTGCGTTTATTAATTGCGCTTGCGCGTCCCATTGCACGTGGACGGAAACGTTTAAGTGTTGGTCCTTCGTCAACGAATACTTCACTGATGACCAAGTCATTCAGATCCATTTCGTAGTTGTGTTCAGCGTTAGCAGCTGCAGATTTCAATAACTTCTCAACAACAATAGATGCTGCTTTCGGAGTGTGGTTCAAAATCGCAACAGCTTCGCCAATTTGCTTGCCTCGGATTAAATCTACTACTAAACGGACTTTACGAGGAGCAATACGTACTGTTCTAGCGACAGCTTTTGCTTGCATGGGGAAATCCTCCTCTCAATTAACGTCTTGTTTTCTTATCGTCTGCACCATGACTAGCGTATTTGCGTGTTGGAGCGAATTCGCCTAGTTTATGGCCCACCATGTCTTCAGTCACATATACAGGGATGTGTTTACGACCATCGTATACTGCGATTGTTTGTCCGATGAATGTCGGGAAAATTGTAGAACGGCGAGACCAAGTTTTGATCACTTGTTTTTTCTCAGAATCCTTTTGTGCTTCAACTTTTTTCATAAGATGATCGTCAACAAAAGGTCCTTTTTTCAAGCTGCGGCCCATGTGGGATCCTCCCTTCGTGATCGCACCACGGTTCTTTCAACGAACCGTAGCGGAATCAAATTATTTTTTACGACGACGCACGATAAATTTATCTGACTTGTTCGTTTTCTTACGTGTCTTGTATCCAAGAGTTGGTTTGCCCCAAGGAGACATTGGTGATTTACGTCCGATTGGCGAACGTCCTTCACCACCACCGTGTGGGTGATCGTTAGGGTTCATTACAGATCCGCGGACTGTTGGGCGATTGCCCTTCCAGCGGTTACGTCCTGCTTTACCAATGTTGATCAATTCGTGTTGCTCATTTCCTACTGCACCGATAGTTGCGCGGCAAGTAGCAAGAATCATGCGAACTTCGCCTGATTGCAAACGAACTGTTACGTATTTTCCTTCTTTACCCAATACTTGAGCTGAAGTTCCTGCAGAACGAACTAGTTGTCCGCCGCCGCCTGGCTTCAATTCGATGTTGTGGATTGTAGAACCCATTGGGATGTTTGACAACGGCAAAGCGTTACCTGCCTTGATGTCTGCTTCAATACCTGACATAAGTTGAGTTCCAACTTCGACTCCTTTAGGAGCGAGGATGTAACGTTTCTCACCATCAGCGTAGTGAATCAATGCGATGTTTGCAGAACGGTTTGGATCGTACTCGATTGTAGCAACGCGTCCTGGAATGCCATCTTTGTTACGTTTGAAGTCAATAACACGGTATTGGCGTTTATGTCCACCACCGTGGTGGCGTACAGTTATTTTACCTTGGTTATTACGGCCGCCCTTGCGCTTTACAGGTCGTAAAAGCGATTTTTCAGGTTTGTTCGTTGTGATTTCAGCGAAATCTGAACTCGTCATGTTACGACGACCGTTAGTGGTAGGTTTATATTTTCTTATGCCCACGTTGTTTCCCTCCTTCTTTAATAGTCCTATAAGAACTTATAAAAATTAAATTTCGAACAACTCGATGTCTTTAGATTCAGCAGTCAATTTAACAATCGCTTTACGGCGTTTGTTAGTGTATCCTGCGTGTTTGCCCATGCGCTTGAATTTGCCTTTGTAGTTCATGATGTTGACTTTCTCAACTTTCACGCCAAAGATCTCCTGCACAGCTTGTTTAACTTGGGTTTTGTTTGCGCGAGTGTCCACTTCAAAAGTGTACTTTTTCTCTGCCATTACTTCAGATGATTGCTCAGTAATGACCGGACGCTTTATTACATCACGTGCTTCCATTAACTAAGCACCTCCTCAATTTTCTCAATCGCTGCTTTTGTCATAACAATTTTGTCATGTCCAAGCAAGTCTAAAACATTAATACCATCTGCTGCTACTACTGTCATACCGTGAAGGTTACGTGCAGATTTTGCTACGTTCTCATCAAGGTCAGCAGTTACGAACAAAGCTTTTTTGCCAATTGAAAGATCTTGGATCAACTGGTTGAAAGATTTTGTTTTTGGTGCATCAAATGTCAATCCTTCAAGTACCATCAAGTTTTCTCCGATAACTGCAGATGAAAGTGCAGAACGTAGAGCTAAACGACGTACTTTTTTAGGAAGCTTATAGCTATAGCTACGTGGAGTTGGTCCGAATACGATACCGCCTCCGCGCCATTGTGGTGAACGGATCGACCCTTGACGAGCACGTCCTGTTCCTTTTTGACGCCATGGCTTTTTACCACCACCAGCTACTTCAGAACGGTTTTTTACTTTATGGTTACCTTGACGAAGTGAAGCGCGTTGAGACACTACTGCGTCAAATAACACTGATTCATTTGGCTCGATACCGAATACATAGTCGTTCAATTCGATGTCGCCCACTTGTGAACCTGTTTGATTTAATAAAGCTACTTTAGGCATTCTTGTTTCCTCCTTTCTCTAAAAAATTATTATTTCGCTTTAATTGCCGATTTAACACGGATCAATGCTTTGCGAGAACCAGGAACATTACCTTTAACAAGAAGCAGGTTACGTTCAAGATCAACCTTCACGATTGAAAGGTTTTGAATCGTAATTGTCGTGCCACCCATTTGACCAGGTAATTTCTTCTGTTTGAATACGCGGTTAGGAGCAACCGGACCCATTGAACCAGGACGACGGTGGTAACGTGAACCGTGAGACATTGGTCCGCGAGATTGTCCGTGGCGTTTAATAACACCTTGGAAACCTTTACCTTTTGTTGTTCCTGTGACATCTACTACATCGCCTTCTGCGAATACATCTACTTTGACTTCTTGACCAATCTCGTAATCAGCTAAGTTTACATTGCGAAGTTCGCGAATGAAGCGCTTAGGAGCAGTGTTCGCTTTTGCTACGTGTCCTTTAGAAGGTTTGTTTGAAAGCTTTTCGCGCTTGTCTTCAAAACCTAATTGGATTGCTTCGTAGCCGTCAACCTCAACTGTTTTCTTTTGAAGCACTACGTTTGGAGAAGCTTCAATAACAGTTACAGGGATTAAATCACCGTTCTCAGCAAAAACTTGCGTCATACCGATTTTTCTACCTAAGATTCCTTTGGTCATGTTGTCACACCTCCTGTGGTTATTTATGTTTTCTATTTCGTTCACCGATTAAAGTTTAATTTCAATGTCAACGCCTGATGGTAAATCAAGTTTCATTAACGCATCAACAGTTTGTGGTGTCGGGTTAACGATATCGATTAGACGTTTGTGTGTGCGCATTTCAAATTGCTCACGAGCATCTTTGTACTTATGGACAGCACGCAAGATTGTGTAGACCGATCTTTCAGTCGGCAACGGTATCGGACCCGATACGCTTGCACCTGAACGTTTAGCGGTTTCTACAATTTTCTCGGCAGACTGATCTAGGATTCTATGATCATATGCTTTTAAACGGATACGAATTTTTTGTTTTGCCATTATTTTCCCTCCTTTTCGCCTATTTTTTGATAGACATTCTCCACGAAAATTTTCCAATCACTCGCCATGGCAAAGCGGCCGGGTGTATCGGTAACCTCTCGCTTCATCGCAGTCAAAGACCAACATTCACCATTATACAAAAGAAAAAAGAATTCCGCAAGTGTTTCCACGAAATTCTTTTCAATTCGCTTTTATTAGTATAACAGGATATTTTAGAACTTCAAGCCTTATGATAATAGTCCGAACATTTCGAGCTTAGCCCAGTATCATGACGGCAATCCAGCCGAAAATGACTAACGGAATATTGTAGTGAAGGAAGGTTGGAACGCAAGTATCCCAGATGTGGTTATGCTGTCCATCGACATTCAAGCCGGCCGTTGGGCCAAGCGTGGAATCTGACGCTGGCGAACCCGCATCACCCAACGCTCCTGCTGTGCCGATCAAAGCAATGATTGCCATCGTTGAGAATTCGAACTCCAAACTCAAGGGTACAAAGATGGCGGCGATGATTGGAATTGTGGCGAACGAAGAACCGATGCCCATCGTCACGAACAAGCCGACGACAAGCATCGCTAATGCCGCAATTCCCTTATTGCCGGCAAACAGTTCTGATACGCTGTCAACCAGCGGCTCGACAGCTCCTGTCGCTTGTATGACCGAAGCGAAGCCATTTGCTGTGATCATTACAAAACCGATAAAGGCCATCATGCGCATGCCTTCCGTAAGGACCTCGTCAGCTTCGCGCCATTTCATTGCGCCGAAGACATACAACACCAAGATTCCGGCAAGCGCTCCGACGATCATTGAATCCGTCTGAATTTGAGCATACAGTGCGGCGATCAATGCCACGATTGTGACGATCACATCTTTTGTTGAAGCCGTCTTTTTTAAAGTTCATTCTATAGTAGAAGCAGTTTTGTGATATTCACGCGGCTTGCGGTAGGAGATGAACACCGCAATGATTAATCCCACCAATAAGCCGCCTACAGGAATCGCCATCGCTTTCGGAATATCAGCCATGTCGATGGTCAGTCCTGCCAGTTCCATCTGCGTAAAGACAATTTCATGGAAAATCAACCCGAAGCCATATGGCAATAAAATATAAGGAGCCGTCAGACCAAAAGTCAGAACAGCCGCAATCAATCGGCGGTCAATTCGCAGCTCATTTAAAATGTGCAAAATCGGTGGTACTAGTAAAGGAATAAAAGCGATATGGATCGGAATCAGGTTTTGCGAGAAGATAGCCATTGCCAGCAGCGCAATGATGATAAGGGCTTTCGCTAAATTTTCCCGCGTCGCCTCTCCGTCTTTATTGACTAGCTTTAGGACTCCAGAAACCAGAAGCTCCGGTATGCCCGTACGGGAAATCGCTACGGCAAAACCGCCAAGCATAGCATAGCTGAGCGCAATGGTTGCCCCTGCCCCTAACCCGTCTGTAAATGATGTTAATGTGTCCATAAATGATAATCCACCACTTAATCCGCCTGCAAGTGCACCTATCAATAAAGCAAAGACGACATTCACACGCAATAAGCTCAATACGAGCATAACTAAGACAGCGATAATAACTGCATTCATAAATAAACTCTCCTTTAGTTTGCTAAAGCGTTAAAGTACACACTTTAAATTAACAAAACGCGAAAAGCTTGTCAACAGCCTATTGCTGATTTGTTTGCAGACAAAAAATCCAAAAACAAAGACCTTTTACGGTTTACGTAAAAGGTCTTCTTAGTAAGACTTATCAAGTTGTTTACTTGTACTCTATCAAGCCCGCCGCTGTCTTTCTTCATAAGCCGCGATATAGGCATCGTATTGGAACGTCAACGCGATCTCATCCCAGCCTTTTAGAAGCATTTCTTTCCAATAAGGGTCAATATCAAATTCATAAAGCTTGCCGTCCTGGCCAGTGACAGTCTGATCCTCCAAGTTGATTTCCAACTTGAACTCCTCACGCTGCCCCTTATCGAGCAACTCATTGACTTCCTGATCCTTCAGACGAATCGGCAAAATGCCATTTTTCACGCAGTTGTTATAGAAGATGTCTGCATAACTGGGAGCGATAACTACACGGAAGCCGTAATCTAAAATCGCCCACGGAGCATGTTCACGAGAAGAACCGCAGCCGAAATTTTCTTGTGCGACCAGAATTTCGGAGTCGTTGAATCGAGGGTCATTCAGAACAAAGTCTTCTATCGGTGTTCCATCAGCATGAAAGCGCCAATGATAAAATAGGTATTTGCCGAATCCCGTTCGTTCAATACGCTTCAAAAACTCTTTTGAGATGATTTGGTCAGTATCTACGTTTTTGCGTTCAAGCGGAGTCAGGACGCTTGAGATTTTATTGATCGGTTTCATCGATGGGCCTCCTCATTTCTGTCTGTCATGCTGATGGTACCGGCTCTTTCATGTAATTACGGACATCGGTCAAATGGCCTTCAATCGCAGCAGCTGCTGCCATTACAGGGCTCACTAAATGCGTCATCGATCCCGCTCCTTGGCGTCCTTCAAAATTCCGGTTGGAAGTAGATGCACAGCGTTCACCCGCAGGCACCGAGTCCTCATTCATTGCTAGGCACATACTGCAGCCAGTTTCACGCCACTCAAAGCCCGCTTCAAGAAACACTTGATCCAACCCTTCCTGCTCAGCTGCACGTTTGACCGTTTCAGATCCAGGGACGACAATCGCCGTTACGGATGGATGTACTTTTTTGCCTTTGACGATTTCACTCGCTGCACGTAAATCGCCGAGGCGTGCATTTGTACAGGATCCGATAAACACATGTTGGATATCAATAGAAGTAAGTGGTGTCCCTTCTTCCAGATGCATATAAGCTAATGCCTGCTTCAACGCATCTTTATCTGACTGTTTATCATAATCTGCAGCAGCCGGTACACGTTCCGCAATGCCAGAACCCATAGAGGGGTTAGTTCCCCACGTTACGAATGGAGAAATCTCATCTGCATGAATGGTGACTGATGCATCGTATTGCGCACCTTCATCTGTTGCAAGAGCCAGCCAACGTTCAGCTTCTTTTTCAAATGCTTCACCTTCAGGCACGTTTCTGCGCCCTCTCAAGTATTCCACCGTTTTCTCATCCGGACTAATCAAACCTGCCCGTGCGCCAGCTTCAATTGACATATTGCAAATAGTCATGCGTTCTTCCATCGACAAGCCGCGGATTGCTTCACCCGTGTACTCCATAATATAGCCTGTTCCCATGTCGATGCCGAACTTCGAAATAATAGCTAAGATGACATCTTTGGAAGCAACACCAAAACCTAACTTGCCGTCAATCCGCACTTCCATGGTTTTCGGCTTTGATTGCCACAAAGTCTGAGTGGATAGGACATGTTCCACTTCACTGGTGCCAATTCCGAACGCTAAAGCACCAAAAGCACCGTGCGTTGAAGTATGGCTGTCACCGCAGACAATGGTTTTTCCAGGTTGTGTCAAACCCAGTTCTGGACCAATGACGTGTACAATTCCTTGGTCTGGATGGTTTATGCCTGCAAGCGGCACACCGAATTCATCGCAATTGTCCTGCAAAGTTTTAATCTGCTTCCGCGAAATGGGATCCGTAATCGTTTCCCGGTTTCTTGTCGGAACATTATGGTCCATGGTTGCGAAGCAAAGATCAGGACGGCGAACTTTGCGTCCGTTCAACCGAAGCCCTTCAAACGCTTGTGGAGATGTTACCTCATGCAATAAATGAAGATCAATATATAGCAGGTCCGGCTTGCCTTGCTCTTCGAAGACGATATGTTGTTCCCAAATTTTCTCTATGATTGTTTTTGCCATGCGAACCGCTCCTTTCACTTACACATAAGAATACATAATGTGTTCTGATACAAATTCTCGTTCCAATTCTTCTACCACTTTCGTTACAAAT
>JASLAI010000278.1 GCA_030147225.1 Planococcus sp. (in: firmicutes)
GAAGCGGTACAGAAGCTTAAACAAAACTCCAGAAAATACGCTAAAAGACAGTTTACTTATTTTAAAAATAAGCTGCCAATCTTCTGGATTGATGCGTTGGCGGATAAAGAAAAGAATCTCCAGGAAATAACCGCCTTCTTGCAGGAAAATGACAGAAGCTGTCGAATTGATAGACTACAGCAAATCAATCACAAGTAGAGAAATAGGGGGATTCACATGAAACCGATCAATATTCAAGATGTCTATCTAAACCAGCTTCGTAAAAACAATATTTACGTTACGGTCTTTTTACTAAACGGATTCCAATTAAAAGGAACCATTAAATCCTATGACAACTTCACCGTACTTGTTGAAACCGAAGGCAAGCAGCAATTGATCTACAAGCATGCGATTTCAACTTTTTCACCTGCCAAAGCTGTAGCAATTGAGCACGAAGAATAAGTTGGATTCCGGACTGCTTCGGCAGTCCGGTTTTTTCATGCTTCGTTATTGACAGTCGGCTCCGGGGAGTATAGCATTTTGAGATGTATAGGATTTAAATTCAGGAGGCGTACCCATGAAAACAATCACAGCAGATGAGTTGCAACAACGAGTAGAAGCTGGAGAAGAATTGAACATCATCGACGTCCGTGAATCGGACGAAGTAGCTGTAGGAATGATTCTAGGCGCTCAGCACATGCCTTTAGGGGAAGTAGAAGAACGGGCAGGGGAACTAGAAGCTGGAAAAGAATATTACGTGGTCTGCCGGGCAGGACGCCGCAGCGAAATGGCTTGTAGTATATTAGATTCACACAATATCGATACCGTTAATGTAGAAGGCGGCATGATGGCCTGGAACGGTGAAACAATTGCTTAATTAAGCGCAATAAAACAGACCACCCAGGTGGTGCACCCAAAAAGTTAGAGTTCAAATCTAACTTTTGGGGTGTTTTTATATGGGTGGTCTGTTTTTATGATATTTGGATGGTGCGTGCCGGTAAGCGCCATTTAAAGGTGTAGGACAAAATCCGTAAAATGGTGATTAGGACGAACAGTGAATATAGCATCAGATCGGAACCAGCCAAATCGAAGCTAATAAATAATCCGGCTAAGGCCGCCCACACCGCATAGATTTCCGATTTCAACACAAGCGGCTTTCGACCAGCCAGCAAATCACGGACGATTCCTCCGCCTGAACCTGTTAATACAGCTGCGACGATGACTGCAAAGAGCGGCAATTCAAGTTCAACCGCATAGATGGCACCTTGAACAGCAAATGCCGATAATCCGATGGCGTCAAAGAAATGACCCCATCGATTCCAATGGCCAAGCAATTTATGTGGAAAGAGGAAAACGACCGTAATCGAGATGAGAGCCAGCTGCAACATGAATTCCTGTTCCCATAGCGCCGAAACAGGGACTCCAATCAATAAATTTCGGATCGCCCCGCCGCCAAAAGCTGTGACAACACCGAGAAGATAAACGCCGAAAATATCATATTCTTCTTCCATGGCAATAATAGCCCCGGACACTGCAAAAGCAATCGTTCCGATGGCGCTTAGTACTTCCCAAGCCATAGCCTTTTCCCCCTTAACATACAACTCTATGAATTGTATCAGAATTTGACGCTATTTCAAGTCATGCTTCATAATAAGGAGAGAAGTTCAAGAGAATGGAGAATTGCATGTTGCCTACGATTAGAACAATAGAAGAAACGATACAGCAGCAGCTTCGGTTGGCTGATGAAACTGCATACGTAAATCAGAAAAAAGTTTTAGAGGCTTTCCATAACCAGCGGGTCAGTGATCATCATTTTAATCCTTCAACCGGCTATGGGTACGACGATGAAGGACGCGATACACTTGAGCGTGTTTATGCCGATGTATTTAAAGCCGAAGCAGCTCTTGTCCGGCCGCAGATCATCTCGGGAACCCATGCCATCACCATTTCCTTATTTGGCGTCTTGCGGCCGGGAGATGAATTGCTGTATCTGACAGGGAAACCATATGACACCTTGGATTCCATCGTCTCTGGCGGTGAAAAAGACACGGGATCGCTGAAGGACTTCGGCATCAGCTATCAGCACGTAGATTTAGATGCGGATAATAAAATCAATTGGACAGCAGTTGAACAGGCAATCAGCAGCAAGACGAAAGTAATTGCTATTCAGCGCTCAAGAGGCTACGATACACGCCCATCATTTACGATAGAAGAAATTGGTGAAATGATTACGCATATTCGAAGCCTGAAGCCAGAAGCGATTGTTTTTGTCGACAATTGCTACGGGGAATTTGTGGAACAACAGGAGCCGATTGAAGTCGGAGCCGATTTGATTGCGGGCTCCCTCATCAAAAATCCGGGCGGCGGGCTTGCAAAAATCGGCGGCTATATTGCCGGGAGAAAGGATTTAATCGAAAAATGCGGTTACCGCATGACTTCACCGGGTATAGGAGGAGAGGCAGGTGCTTCACTTAATGCGCTACCCGACATGTATCAAGGGTTTTTTATGGCGCCGCACATTGTTTCTCAAGCATTAAAAGGAGCAATTTTCACTTCTGCACTATTAGAGCAGGCCGGTATGGAAACGACGCCTCACTGGAGTGACAAGCGGACTGACTTGATTCAATCAGTATCTTTTCAGACTGCTGAGCAAATGATTGCTTTTTGCCAAACCATACAGGCGAGTTCGCCAGTGAATGCACAATTTGCTCCGGAACCCGCTTATATGCCTGGTTATGAGGATGATGTCATCATGGCAGCAGGGACATTTGTGCAGGGATCCAGTATCGAGCTGACAGCGGATGGCCCGATTCGTCCGCCTTATACAGCATTCGTCCAAGG
>JASLAI010000312.1 GCA_030147225.1 Planococcus sp. (in: firmicutes)
TTGGAAAATTGCGGATATAATGGAGGAAATAGAAGAGGGAGGCATAGCGATGAACACCGACCAAAAACTGAGACAATGGCAAGAGGCGGGGTTGATAGATTCAAAAACAGCCGAACAAATCCTAGCTTTTGAAAAGCGTCAGCCTGCCCCGAGGAAGCTGCCCTTGCTTCTGATAGTCGGCTTGATTTTCTTTTCTCTGGCAATTTTCAGCTTTATCGCAGCCAATTGGCAGGCAATACCCGATTTGGTAAAAGTGTTGCTGATGCTCGGTTTGATGTGGCTCTTTTACAGCATTGCTCATTTCTCAGAGAAGAAAACAATTGGCCATCCACTTCTTTTCAGGGTTATTGGTCTTGCAATGTTTGGCGCTACTTTATTGACAGCTGCGCAGACTTTCCATTTTCCTTTGGCAAACTCTCTTTTGCCATGGGCTATGTTCATGGCATCCCTCGCTCATTATTTTTACTGGCGAAACCTCATTTATTCGGTCATCGGCTTTCTCTTCGGGGGAGCCGTCTTGATTTCGTTTTTTCCGGATATCGGATGGACGGAATGGGGGATCTTTGTAATCATTACTGCAGTCTGGTTCTACTTCAGTAAAAGTTTTGCACCTACGGCCTTTAGTTGGATCCTGCTATTTGTTTCAGGATTCATGTTGTGGGGGTTAGTGGACTATGACAGTTCGCTTTGGCCAATATGGAGCTTGTTCGCGCTTGTCCTCCTCCTGCTGATTGTTCCAGAAAATAAACAGCAAACCATTCGCCCACTTTATTTGATGGCAGCTGGCAAGCTGCTGGTGGTGTATTTAGCAGTTCGCGGACAAACCTTTATCAGCATCATCGATGAAAGCCACATGGCAGAAGCCATTGCTCTCGCAATCGCAGGCATTGGCATATTCGCATTCAGCTTTTTCAAATTCCGCCCCTTCATCTGGGTGGCAGTTCCCGGGGTCATCGGTTTGTTGCTTTATGACGAAACTGCTATCGGGCTAGCGGTAGTTGCCGAATTGGCAGGATTGGCTTACCTGATTTTAGCCCAGCGTCAAAACGAACCTTTAGGACTGGGCTTTGTCTACTTTATCGTTGTTCAATTTGTCATCTATATTATTTATGCATGGGAACGGCTCGATATGTCGCTCTTCTTCCTCATTGGCGCGTTGCTGTTGTTCATGCTGTCAGCTATGGCTTGGTGGTTTAACCGCAGGAAAGAAGGTGCGAAGTTATGAAAGCATGGCTTTTCCCTATCATTCAAACTGCAGTTGTTGCAATTCTGCTCATGAGCTATTACACAGCATCTTGGTTTGGTGAACAATACATTTTACGAGCTGAACCTTTTGATCCGTTTGATCCGTTTTACGGGGAATATGTATTGCTGCAATATCCCGATTTGAAGTCGAATTCCATTACAGATGACAGCTCCATTTACTTTACGCTAAAAGAAGCTGACGACGGATATGCAGTCATTGATCGGATAGAAAACGAACCATTTTTTGGAGCCATTGAAGGTTCCGTTTATGGCGGCAGTGTCACGGCTCCTCAATTGGAGCAATTTTATGTGGAGCAAGGACAAGGACCCTTGCTCGAATCCGCACGTGATCTGCAGGTAACCATCGATGTTTCAAACTGGGGAACCATTCGGCCGGTCAACTTGCAGGAACGTTCAGAATAAGCCAATAAAAAAAAGTTCAATCAGCTGCCTGATTGAACTTTTTTCCATTCTAACTCCTATTGCCCTCTGTACCGTAATAATGCGCATACGCATCATCTTTTTTGATTTTGACATTATTGAGCACCGCCCCGAGCAAACGGCTTTTCGTTGAAGCGGTAATCGCCTCTTTCGCTCTAATCGCATGGTCTTTTTCTGTTTTCCCGGAATTCACTACTAAAATTGTGCCTTCGCATCGATTTGCTAAAATCACGCCATCCGTTACGGATAGGACCGGAGGGGTATCGAAAATCAGCAAATCATATACATCCAATGCCTGTTCAAAAAGAAGATCCATATTGTGTGAGCTTAGTAATTCTGCTGGATTGGGTGGAATAGGACCACACGGCAAAAGATCAAGATTTTCAATTTCAGCTGATTGAATTGCGACTTTTAATGCAATTTGACGAGCCAACACATTTGATAGCCCTCTTGCATTGCCAATTTTAAAAGTGTCGTGCATGGTAGGTTTTCTCATATCAGCATCGATGAGCAAGACACGTTTGCCTTCCTGCGCAAAAACAATCGCCAAATTGGAAGCCGTTGTTGATTTGCCTTCCGAATGAGAAGCGGAAGTAACGACCAGCGAGCGAATATCTCCATCAGGAGAAGTGAAGTGTACATTCGTCCGCAAAGTCCTGAACTGTTCGGATACCCGGGATTTCGGGTTAGTGAATGCAATCAGTTTTCTGTTTTTCACTTCGGGTTTGTTCTTCTTTTTTACCATTCATTCATGCCTCCCTGCGTTTAAAGGCAATCGGCTCATTTGCCGGAATGTCTTCTTCTTCATTCATAGGTGATATAGCTCCAAGCACTGGAATCCCCAAAACATCCTGAATGTCTTTTTCGCCTCTGAGGGTCGTATCCAAATAACGCAAAATTAATGCGGTGGCTGCGCCGACCCCTAGACCGACAATTGCACCCAGCAAAATATTCAGTGGAGGATTTGGCGACACCGGTGTTTGAGTCTCCATGGCCACTGCTGGCGATAAAATCGATACATTATCGACATTCATCAATTCCATGATTTCTACTTCAAAAACTTCAGCTGTTCGATTCGCAATTTCAACTGCTGCGGCAAGATCTTCGTCCTCCACCACAATTGTCAGAAGTTGAGAACTCTCTGCAATTTCGATAGAAATTTTGTCCTGTAACTCTTCATAAGACATTTCCAAGC
>JASLAI010000358.1 GCA_030147225.1 Planococcus sp. (in: firmicutes)
GTTTGGTAGCCGGAGGTAATATCAACAGGCTCCGATAATTGCTTGCCCCACGGAAAGTCTACTTCAGCCTGCGCACTGATGCTTCCATCAAGTAAAAGCGGTCCAACGTCATCTGTTACCCCTGCAGCGTCCACCGGAATCTTTTTGTCTCCAATGATCACCTGACTTGCATTCGGATTGCCCTCCACTATCCGCTCCAGCTCAAAAACAACCGAGCTGACCGGAAGATCCTCATAAATGGCTTGCGGGTCCGATGATGCACGGTTTAATTCCACGGACAAATCAAAAGGGTATGTAAACTCAGTGAATTCCCCTTCGTAAATGAACTCCGCTTCGTGTAAACCTGGAGTTACCCCTTTAAATACGTATTCGTCATCTTGATTCTTGCTCTCTTTTACCGTTTCACCATTTAAGCTCAAGACCAATCCGTCATGTGGAAAGTTGAACGAAAGTTGCTGAACCGGGATGATGACGCGATGGGCATCAAAAAGGCCTATCACTTTACCGTTCTTCTCGACTTGAGCGACGTCTTCAAGTTCATAAGGCGATATATCCCGGTACTCATCAATAAAAGCCTCGGCCTCTTTGGTTGTCATCGTTTGACCGTTCGATAGTCTGACTTGCTTTGCCAACCCTTCAGCATCTTCATTTTGGAGCGCTTCAAAAAACTTGGAAACCGCTGTATCAGCAGATGCCGTTTTCGTACCCCAAGAGTAAACGCCGGCCAATGAAGCGATGAGCAGAATGCTCACCACACTCAGGATCTTGGCCTTTAAACTAAGCGGCTTTTTATCTTTTATCGGTTTTGTTGCCGCAGCTGGCTGCCTTTCACCCGAGAGCGATTGGCCGCATTCTACACAGGCTTGGTTTGCCGCATCATTTTCATGTCCACAATTCGTACAGAACTTCTTCATGTTTTCACCATACTTTCACAGATTAAAAGTAAAATAGATCATTCAGGTCATTCATATATCTTCCGACTGTCGAATCGAGGAAAACCGTTATGATAATCGTAAACCCGACTGTGAATAAGACGATGTAAGAAAGGTAGGCATAGTATGAATCAAATGGCTTTGTCGCTTTCTTCAATAATGCCGTGATCAAATACAGCGGCATAATGGAGACAGCTAAGCTGAAACTGGCAATTAACAAAATGTTTCCAAACGTCATCGAACTGATCAGCAACAAAACGTAAGCAATGATCACAAGCGCCAACGATGGAACCATCAACGTACCAAAGATCGTAACGATGCGTTTAAACGATTCATCCGGCCCGGCAAACTTGTTCACCAGATAAACGCAGGCAGCTGCTAAAATAAAAATCGTTCCTAATGTAAGCACCGTACTGAATAAAATAGAAAAATAAGATGGCATGAAACTTTGTGAGCTACCGAAAAAGCCGTTGTAATCTCCCATTGGGCCAAGAGCTACGCTTAAGTTCTTATAGATGGCCAATGAGAAGAAGAGAGCAAAGAGCCCGAGTGTAATCAATGCATTGACGAACTGACCAGCAGGCTGCTCTACGATAGATCCTGGTTTTTTTAGATACTGCAGATAATAATTCCAATATTGCTTGGATGTCACTTTGACTTTTTCCACATGTTGATTCGGTTCAACCGGTGGCTGGTTCACTGCAGCGGCTGAAGCATAACCTGCAGGCTCTGTGGATATGGTCGTTCTTTCGACATTACCGGTTGGACTGGCTGTGAGAGCCGCTCCGCATTTCCCACAAAATTTCCCTGCTTGTTGTTCGTGTTGACAATTCGGACATTTCAATTTCATTCCCCCTATTAGATTGTTATTAGTGAAAAATATAGGTATTATTGCAGGATTAAAAAGACATACACTTTTTAACAAAAACATTACCTTTTTACTATTATAATAGAATTTATCTGTAAGTAAAGGTAATATCAGTAAAAATAATTAGTTGAATATGGTTTCAATTAATCTGTGTTGCACATCCGCTCAGCAGCAACTTTTCTCCATACGAAAAAGGAACATCTCGGTGGATGTTCCTCTTTTATGTAAAGCGTTATGAACGTGTGATGATCGATGGTTCTTCATTTGCCGCTTGCTCATAATTCCTCCGCTCGACCGGTTTGACCAAGTGGTAGCAGCACTCGTCTTCTCGATTATCTCTCAGTTTCGGGTTTCAGATTGTCATTTTATAGTTGAGTTCGTAAGTTTTTTTCAATTTGCGGTCAAATGATTGCTTGCTCAAGCTCAACCGAATGGTGCTTCCTGAGTTCAATTCGACAATCGTTTCCTTATCGTTAGTTTCATTAAAATCGACCGCATGCTGTACGAAAATCCACACACAATCATCCTGATGCGGTGACTTGCACTGTATCAGGATCATGCCTTGTTCTTTGTCTAAAATAAGCTGGTTCATGTTTAAATGTCAAATCAGTGCCTGAGAGCCTTCTACTGCTCCCCGCATACTCGATCCTCCGTAACGCAAGTTCATATCCACCAGTTCATATGGACTTGCCTCTACTCGTCTTACTCCGTCTGACACACCAATGCGTTCAATTTGCCGTATTCGTTATACTCAGGAACAACCAACAACGTGTTGCGCCTGATGCTATGTTCTAGCAGCAACCTCAACTTCGCTTGTTTTCTTCTTTATCGTTTACAAAAATCTATTTTCCGTAATATTCTGTTTAAAAACTCGCTAAAATGCGAATTGTATTACTCACGACTAAATAAAAAAGAAAGAAGGCATAGTGCCTACTTTCCTTTTTAAAACCCGTAACAAGGTTCTCCTGTTTATTTTATTTAGCATCTTGTCCAGCCATCATGTTCACGCCGCCTCATTCTTTCACCTTAACAGCGCAATCAATTCTGAACAGGCTTCTCCTGCACTACCGATCTTTCTTTTTCAGTTCCCGAAGGATCCGCTTTTGCAATCCCAAAACCGGTGAAAATGTAAATCAGCGCGAAAACGATACTTAAGTACAGCATCGGGGCAAACGGCGCATACTCGAGCGTCGGGACGCCCAAAGTTCCGGCGATAAAAGCACCGGTTACGCTCCACGGGATGAGCGGCGCCAAGGCGGTTCCGGAGTCTTCCAATGTTCTCGAGAAGTTTTTGCGGTGCAGGCCGTATTGGTCGTACATCGACTTCATCATCGGGCCCAGTACGGCGAACGTCACGTAATAGCTGCCCGTGATGATGAACAGG
>JASLAI010000373.1 GCA_030147225.1 Planococcus sp. (in: firmicutes)
ACAGTGAACGATACGGGGACCGGATCGATATCGACCAAAGCCTGAATGAGTTAACGCAAGATGCAAATTTCAAAAAAGAAGCAGATAAAAAGATAAAAGCGCAAGCGGATGAAGTGGATGGCGGAGAGTCTGATGCACAAGTCGATGCACCATTTACATACGATGGCGGTACTAAACAGTTCTTGAACCGTAATTTGAAATTTAAAGATTTCACATTGCGTAGCGAAGGCGATAATGTAGAAATTTGGGTTGCCAACGACTTAGCTTATGGACCGAACAATCCGAAGCCGGCGGACGTGGTGACACAGGCTCAGGTGGATAAATTAACGGCTGAGTTCGACAGCAATATATATCCGGTAGCGACAGATTTCTTTGGTACACCGGATGAACTGGACGGCTCCAACTCGCCGCTTCCAGGAATGGTTAATCTTCCAGAAGGCTATTACGAAGGATCGGATAAGATCATCATGCTGGTCGACAACGTTCAGGACGAGGGCTGGAATAACCCAAGCTACCCATTCTTTGTAGCCGGTTTCTTCTGGCAGACACTTGAAAACTATACAGACCGAAACATCATCACGATTGATACGAATTCATGGGAAACGCGTTTGGAAAGCACATTCTTCGGAACGACGATTCACGAATTGCAGCATTTGATCCAAGCGGATAACGATCCTTCTGAAGAAACGTGGTTGAATGAAGGGATGTCGACATTCTCTGAATTTCTCGGCGGCTATGGCCATGGCGAAGGTTCGATCAACTTCTATTTGGATCACCCGGAAAACTCATTAGTCAACTGGGATGAGCATGGAAAAGCAGCAACCGGCCCTGAAACGATTGCCGATTATGGTCAGGTATACTTGTTCACCCTTTATATGTACGACAAGTTTGGACAAGAGTTTATTCGTGAATTGGCGACAGACGGCGACAGCCAAGGGATAGCAAGTGTAGAAAAAGTCCTTCAGGATTATGGAACCAATAAAACATTCACAGAAGTCTACCAGAACTTCATGACAGCATTGACATTGGATAACGCTAATGTGAGCAGCGATTACAATTTTGACAGCATCAACCTTCGTGAATTGCCAGTTGGCGATGGCGTCCGCGGCAAAACAGTAGACTTTGAGAAAGCAAAAATCTTTGAAAAAGAAGGCGTTCCGGCTTGGGGCGGCGATTTTAAAGAATTCAATTTCGGCAAAGATGTCCGCGGTCTGGAATTTGACGGTGTCGACTTCCTGCCATTGCAATGGGGAACTGTAGCAGATCCAAAAGGTTCGGGTGCACAGGTATTGCATGCCAATAATGGCGACGAAGCAGACCAAGCATTGATTTTTGGAGCAACTGTTCCTGCTGACAAGGCAGAATTGACGTTTGACCATTACTACAATATCGAAGAACAATGGGACTTCGGCATGGTTCAAGTTTCAACTGATAATGGTGAAACATGGAAATCACTTGAAAACGACAATACGCGCAGTGATGTAGTTGAAGAAGGTTATCCGACAATCAAAGAAAATGTCCCTGGATTTACTGGCACGAATGGGGACTGGACGACTGAAACCTTCGATTTATCTGCTTATGCAGGTCAGGATGTATTGGTTTCATTCCGTAACTTGACTGACTGGGGTTCAAATGAAGCAGGCTGGTTTATCAAGAATGTCCAATTAGGCGATTTCTCGGCTGATGGAACTTCCACAGATGCTTTCCAATCACTGGGTCAATTGAAAGGCCAATATGTTAACTTTACGACAACATTTGTGCAAACTAAGAAAAACGGCCAAGAACGTGTCTTCCACGTGGATCCATACAACGTGACAGCCAAACAGGCACTTGATCTTCAACAAGTTCTTCGTGAAGGCAATGTGAAGATGATCACTTCGTACGCTGCTGAAGAAGGACAGCGTGAAGCGAAAGAATTCACGTATGAAGTAATCTACAAACAGGATAACCCAAAAAAGGGCAAAGCTAAAACGAATAAATAAAGTGAAAGCGGACCTCGGTCCGCTTTTTCTTTTGGAGAAAATTGCCGTTATGGTAAGATGGATAGAGAATTTCGTTTTGAAAGGAAGAGGACATTGTCAAAAAAACTAGATGCATTTTTAGATGAAAACTTAACAGAACTAAAAGAACAGGGTTTATACAATGAAATTGATCCGGTTGAAGGACCCAACGGTGCGACGATCAAAGTACGCGGCAAAGAATTGATCAATTTGTCTTCAAATAATTACCTGGGTCTTGCAACCAACGAAGACCTGAAACAAGTGGCTAAAGACGCCATCGATAAATACGGTGTCGGTGCAGGCGCAGTCCGTACAATCAACGGAACACTTGACCTGCATGTGAAATTGGAAGAAAAGTTGGCCGAGTTCAAAGGGACAGAAGCGGCAATTTCCTACCAATCCGGCTTTAACTGCAACATGGCAGCGATTTCGGCAGTAATGGACAAGAACGATGCGATTCTGTCGGATCAATTAAACCATGCATCAATCATTGATGGCTGCCGCTTGTCAAAAGCGAAAATCATTGCGTACAAGCATTCCGATATGGAAGACTTGCGCTTAAAAGCGAAAGAAGCAACGGAATCCGGTTTGTACAATAAAGTCATGGTCATTACAGACGGCGTTTTCTCAATGGATGGCGACATTGCCAAACTTCCTGAAATCGTGGAAATCGCTAAAGAATTCGACTTGATCACATACGTTGACGATGCACACGGCTCAGGTGTTACCGGTAAAGGAAAAGGGACCGTTAAACATTTCGGACTTGAAAAAGAGATCGATATGCAAATGGGTACTTTATCCAAAGCAGTAGGCGTTGTTGGCGGTTATGTAGCCGGCAAGAAAAACTTGATCGACTGGCTGAAAGTCCGTTCGCGTCCATTCTTGTTCTCGACGGCAGTAACTCCTGGTGACGTTGCAGCCATCACAGCAGCGGTCCAAATGATCATTGACTCTACAGAACTGCATGACAAGCTGTGGGACAATGGCGACTACCTGAAAAAAGGCCTGGATGGATTAGGTTTTAACATTGGCCATTCAGAAACACCCATCACTCCATGCATTATTGGTGATGAAAAACTGACGCAGGAATTTTCGAAGCGTTTGTTTGAAGAAGGCGTCTATGCCAAGTCCATCGTTTTCCCAACCGTTCCAAAAGGCACTGGCCGTGTACGCAACATGCCAACAGCTGCCCATACGAAAGAAATGCTGGATGAAGCCATCGCCACTTACGAAAAAGTAGGCAAAGAATTAGGCGTTATCAAGTAATAGACGAAAACACGCCCGGCTTTACGCTGCCGGGCGTTTTTTTATTTCCAGATATAGGATATACAGTCCGAATATTGCGATATACAGTCCAAACGGCGGGAAATACTGTCCAAACTTCTCAAATACTGTCCGAACCAGCCGAAATACTGTCCGCAGACATTCCTTGCGCTTCAAAATAAATCCCAGCGAATAGTTTTGCTGTCACCAGCATCGCGGTTTCATTGAAATCGAAGTTTTCATGGTGATGCGGGTAAACGGCAGCGTTATCTGCCATTTTCGCCCCAACAAAAAAGTAGGCGCCAGGCTTTGCTTGTGTAAAATAAGTGAAATCCTCAACTGGCATGACCGGATCAATTTCCACGACGTTTTCTTCACCCAAGAATTTCCCGCCAGCGATGCGAACTACATCAGCTTCTGCCGAGTGGTTCCAAAGTGAATCATAGCCTGTCTCAATGATCACTTCAGCTGTGGCGCCCATAGCAATCGCCACATTTTCCACAATCGTCCGCAGGCGCTGGCTGGCAAGCTTGCGAAGCTCAGGATCAAATACACGAATCGTACCCTCCAATACTGCTTTGCTTGGAATGACATTGTCGGCATCGCCAGCATGGAATTTGCCAATGGAAACGACCAATTCTTTCAGCGGATCGGCGCTGCGGCTGACAATGGATTGCAGAGCCACCATAATATGGCTGGCTGCAAGAATTGGATCGACGCCAGTATGCGGTTCTGCGCCGTGGGTCCCAGAGCCATGGACAATAATTTTGATCACATCTTCAGAAGCCTGCAGAAAGCCGTCGCGCAAATAAATGCGGCCGCTTTCCATTTTGCTTTGCAGATGGGCCCCATAAACAGCATCGACACCGTCAAGACAGCCATCCTCAATCATCGCCCGGGCACCACCAGGCGATAGCTCTTCGCCGAATTGATGGATTAACACAATCGTGCCTGGCAGCTCCTGCTGAACGGCCATCATCGCTTTGGCAAAGCCCAGCAAAGCGGCAGTGTGGCCGTCATGACCACAAGCATGCATGACACCGGAGATGGTGGATTTATAAGAAACGTCTTTCTGGTCGTCAATCGGCAAAGCATCGAAATCTGCGCGAAAAGCAATGGTCTTGCCAGGCTTGCCGCCGCGAATGGTGCCGACGACTCCGCGTCCGCCAACTCCGCGGCGAACTTCTACCCCCATTTCTTCCAATCGGTCTGCAATAAAAGCGGGAGTTTCAATTTCCTGGTGCGACAGCTCAGGATGCATATGCAAATGTCTTCTTGTTTCCACCATTTCGGGATACAGCGATTCAATCCGTTGAGTTAATTCCATCTGTAATACTCCTTTGTATGTAAAATAAAATACCAATCATTGCTTCAGTTCACTATAGTAGTAAGTATACAACAAGTTAAATCCACTGGAGGCTGTCAAATGAAAATCACAAAAGCGTCATTGCATGCGGTCCGTTTTCCACTCAACGAACCATTCATCATCTCCTATGCGACTTATCCTGATATGCCGGCATTGATTGTAGTGTTGGAAACGGATACTGGACTGATAGGGTATGGAGAAGCAGTTCCGGACGAGCACGTTACAGGAGAGTATTTCACTGCAGCGTTTGAAATATTGAAAGAATTGTTCCTTCCTGCAATTATTGGAATGAGCCCGTTCGATATTGAAACCATCCATTTCAAGATGAATGCATTGATGGCAAAAAATTCAGCTGCCAAAGCCGCTGTGGATATCGCCTGCTACGATTTGATGGGGAAAGCAGCAGGTCAGCCTGTTTACAACCTGATTGGCGGCCAGGCGACTGCTCATTTGGACTACCCCAGAGTCCTAAGTATTGAAGCGCCAGAAATCATGGCGGAAAAAGCCAAAAAGGCTGTTAATATGGGCTATGCTTCCCTAAAGTTGAAAGTAGGGAGAGGGCAGGCGCAGGAAGACGTGGATCGGATTTTAGCGGTTCGCGCCGCGGTAGGTAAAGAAATGCCGATCCGTGTGGACGTTAATCAAGGCTGGAAGTCAGCAGGAATTGCAGTAGCGGCGATCAAACAGCTGGAAGGGGCTAATATTGCCTGGATTGA
>JASLAI010000285.1 GCA_030147225.1 Planococcus sp. (in: firmicutes)
CAGGCGATGAGTTTGCAGTCCTTTTGCCTGACATAGACCAAGAACAGGTTTTTCAGCTGGCGGAAAAGCTGATTGATTCGCTGGCTGCCCCTTTTGACGTTCTTGGCCACTCCCTCACGACGTCTGCAAGTATGGGCATCGCTTTTAGCAGCGGACCACAAGAAACGGTCGATAGCTTAATTAAAAAGGCGGACGCAGCGATGTATTGCATAAAGAAACACAAAATACATGCCTATACCGTGTATTCAGGAAAACTGGATCAGCAAGCCGCCTATAAAATGAATATCGAGCGCGAATTAAGATCCGCCATATCAAATCAACAACTGGCGCTGCATTACCAGCCCATCACTGATTTGAAAAGCGGCAGACTCAGTGCCATGGAAGCATTGATCCGCTGGAACCATCCGGAACTGGGTATGGTGCCGCCGGATCACTTTATCCCCATTTCAGAAGAATGCGGACAGATTGTTTCCATCGGCCGGTGGGTGCTAGAGAACGCCTGCAGGCAAAACAAAGCTTGGCAGGACGCAGGCTACCCGCCCATTAAAATTTGTGTCAATATCTCAACCATCCAGCTTCAGCAGCCGAATTTTATCCAGACTGTCAAAGCAGTCTTGGAAGAAACAGGATTGGAAGCAAAATGGCTGGAATTGGAAGTCACAGAGAGCATTCTATTAGAAGACACCGATGCTTTAAAAGACAGTTTGCACCACTTGAACAAGCTAGGGGTTTCCTTGTCCATTGATGATTTCGGCACTGGCTATACCTCTCTCAGTTACTTGCGCCAATTCGCTTTTGACCGCGTGAAAATCGACCGCAGTTTTGTCCAAGACATCAGCAATGAGCAAAACGGCAAAGCGATCACCGCTACGATCATTTCACTGGCCCACCAACTAAACATGACCGTCGTAGCAGAAGGCATTGAAGACGAAATTCAATTGGCTTTCCTGCAAACAAAAAACTGTGACGAAGGGCAGGGTTATTATTTCAGCCGCCCGCTGCCTGCAGACATGCATGACCTAAATCTGCTGTTCGCGAAAAATACCAAGTGATGGCGAGTAGAGATTAGCCATTCTCGACTTACAACAGATTAATAAGAAGCAACACAATAAAAAGGCAGCCGTTTTTTTTCAATCGGCTGCCTTTTTGTTTGGTATTTTGGAATTTTTGATCAAGATGGCGGCGCACTGTCTTCCACATAAGCATCAATTACCACCGGTTTTCGGCTTGTCTTCGCCTTAGCCAGCGCTTCCCGCAGTTCAGTCCGATTTTTCGCAGTATATCCTTCTCCGCCGCAGGCATGCGCAAATGCCGCGAAATCGATATTCCCCAAATCTGTTTCGGTCGCTTTGTTTCCCATTTCTTCCTGCTCGTGCTCGATCAACTGGATCTTCTGGTTGTTGAACACGACGAGAATCATCGGTAAATCGTATTTAACCGCGGTCACAAAGTCTTGCATCCCCATCGAAAATCCACCGTCGCCAAGCAGCGACACGACTTGTTTGTCGGGATAGGCGAGTTTCCCGGCAATCGCTCCCGGAAGGCCGCACCCCATAGTAGCAAGCCAAGCTGAAACAACAAGCTGCTGCTCGGTCAGCTGAAGGTAACGCGCAGCCCAAAGCGTCACACTGCCAACGTCGAGCGAGACGACGGCATTACGCTCCAGTATGGCCTGCACTTCCGCAATGACTTGCTGCGGCTGCAGGTGTTCCGTTTCTTTGTTCATGTCCTCTTGCAGAGTGTTGTGCCACTCGGTCCGTTTTTGTTGGAACTTCAAGAGGAAATCCTCTTCCTTTTCTCCAAGCTTTTCGGTCAGCCAAGCAGCAGCCGGTGCTAGCTCCCCGACAATGCCGACCAGCACTGGATAATACTTGCCGATCACTTTCGGATCCACATCAATTTGAATGGCGGGTACATCGTCAGGCAAGTAATCGCGGTATGGGAACGCGGTGCCTGCAAGGATCAGCAGGTCGGCTTCTTTCATGGCTTGTTCTGATGGCTCTGTTCCGAGCTGTCCCAACTGTCCCAAATTATGCGGATGATCGTCTGGAATGATGCCTTTAGAAGGGAATGACGCGATCAGCGGCGCTTTCAGCTTTTCTGCGAAGGCCAGTACTTCGGCACTTCCGCCTGTTGCCCCTTTCCCGGCTAGAATCACCGGTTTTTTCGCTGCTTGCAGCAAGGTTAAGGCAGAATGCAGGTCTTCTTCCGCTGCCCGGATATTCGGTTTAGCATAAGCGGATGAAGTCAACGCTTTGTCGCGCTTAATTTTCGTGCTAAACAAATCGTCCGAAACAATGAGCACAGCCGGTCCTTTTTCGGCATACGCTGTGCGGATCGCCTGGTTCAGCATATCTGGCAATTGTTCGGCATTTTGGACACGGCGGTTATAGACAGCGACTTCTTCAAACAACGACTCCAGCTTCAGTTCCTGGAAACTGTCCGTACCGACCAATTCACTGCTGACTTGTCCGACAATCGCCAGTACGGGTGTTTTGTCTTTCTTGGCATCATACAAGCCGTTCTGCAAGTGAACCGCTCCAGGGCCCGCAATGGATAAACAAACGCCGATCTTTCCGGTTAATTTCGAATAGGCCGACGCTGCAAGCGCCCCTGTTTCTTCATGGCGAATCTGAATAAACCGGAGCGTTTCTTCTTTTCTTAGCTCTTCCATAAATTGATTGATGGAGTCTCCCGGCATTCCGTAAATATGGTCGATTTCCCACTCCTTCAGCAATTCAATGACATAACTTCCAGCTGTCTTGTCAAACATGGACATCCCTACTTTCTGTTGTCTAAATAAAACCCTTATCTCTAGCTCATACCTCAAGGGAAATAATGTTAAACGTTCGAACTCCATAAAAAAAGAACCCATTGTTGCCGCTTGGCGACAAATGAGCCCTTTTATTTACTTGGAATTGTTCTGGTATTCACGCAAAAACCGCTCTTCGCGCTTTCGTTCAATCCAGCTCCAGGTGAAGTAAATCAAAATGGCAATGGCCGCAACGAGCAGCGAACTATAGAAAGCAAAGTCAAAATCCATCTCGTGGACAATGACTTCTTCAACACCTGCCACGTTTAGCTGACTATAAGTGATGCCTTCATAGCCGATCCACTAAAATGCTAGTGGAAGTCCGATGAATAACCCGCCAAACAATGAACCAAAGA
>JASLAI010000240.1 GCA_030147225.1 Planococcus sp. (in: firmicutes)
TCTGAATAATATTCTGTTGGCGCATCGTCCTGTGCTTCTTCTGTACGCACCACCAATACGTCGCATTTTGCAGAACGGACAATGTGTTCAGAAACACTGCCGATTAAGAAACGTTCAACAGCATTCAATCCGGTAGCACCACAGATGATAAGATCTGCTTCCACTTTTTGTGCTAAATCTCTGGAAATCATCGTTTTTGGCGAGCCATAGTCAACAACAATATTCACTTTTTCAACGCCAGTTGCCAATGCTTCTTTTTTGTAGTCGTCCAATAAATCTTCAGCGAATTTCTGAGCGCGATCGGCGATTGAGCGGTCATAAGCTTCGATTGCAGCAAATGAACGGGTATCAATCACATTCACCAAATTCAATGTGGCGTTGTTCCGTTTGGCGATGCCTACTGATTTTTTAAATGCCCATTCCGCTTCTTTGGAACCGTCAACTGCAACCAGAATTTGACTGTACTTTAATGTCATCCTTCATTCCTCCTTTTGTCTCTTAATGTAACCATTCGCTATAAGTATAGGAGTTCCTGCTGAATTGCAGTGAATTTAAAGAATTTTTTGTCTAATTAATGACGACTATTTTCCCGTATGCCTAAGTTGCTGATAAGGAAGAAAGTACGCAACAAAAGCAAAAACGATTTATTTCTGTTAAAATATATAGTAATTTCAGATAATTTATTTTACTAGTTATAGTAGTACCCAATATGAAAATGGAGGGTTTTAAAATGCGGATTGGCGTGCCGACAGAAGTGAAAAACAATGAAAATCGGGTGGCTATGACTCCAGCGGGGGTGGTCAACTTAATGCTTTACGGTCATGAAGTTTGTGTTCAAGCAGGTGCTGGATTGGGTTCCGGGTTTACAGATGCAGAATACAGCGATGCCGGAGCCAAAATTGTAGCAACTGCGAAAGAAGCCTGGGCACAGGAAATGGTCTTGAAGGTCAAAGAACCTGAGCCGCAAGAGTATGGTTATTTCCGAGAAGGTTTAATTCTTTTCACCTATCTGCACCTCGCTCCTGAAAAGGAGCTGACTAAGGCGCTGCTTGATGCGAAGGTGACAGGCATCGCATATGAGACCGTGCAATTGCCAAATAATTCGCTGCCTTTGCTGACTCCGATGAGCGAAGTGGCAGGCAGGATGTCTACGCAAATTGGTGCTCAGTTCCTGGAAAAGATACATGGAGGCGCAGGGGTGCTTCTTGGTGGAATTCCGGGAGTTGGACGAGGCAATGTAACCATTATCGGTGCTGGAGTGGCGGGGACAAATGCTGCTAAAGTCGCCATCGGAATGGGCGCGAATGTCACAATCCTGGATTTAAATCCGGACCGGCTGCGCCAATTGGATGATCAATTCGGACAGGATGTACAGACCTTAATGTCCAATCCTTTAAATATTTCAGAGTCTGTGAAAAAAGCGGATCTGGTGATCGGGGCAGTGTTGATCCCTGGAGCAAAAGCACCTAAACTTGTGAAAGAAGATATGATCAAGTCGATGAATCCGGGTTCGGTCGTAGTTGATATCGCTATCGATCAAGGCGGAATTTTTGAAACCAGTGACCGCATTACGACACATGATGAGCCGACTTATGTGAAGCATGGAGTTGTTCATTACGCTGTAGCGAATATGCCAGGAGCTGTTCCAAGAACTTCGACTATCGGTTTAACAAACGTTACCGTCCCCTACGCAGTAGAAATTGCCAACAAAGGCTTTGCACAAGCAGTTCTTGAAAACGAAGCCTTAAAAAAAGGCGTCAATACGCTGAGTGGACATATCACTTATCAAGCGGTAGCTGCTGATCAAGGTCTGGAATACAAATCAGTTGATGAGATACTGGGTTGATCAAAAAAAAGCGGCGATCGGATTTTTCCGATCGCCGCTTTTGCTATTAATTATGAATGATTTGAAGTTCTTTCGGGTATTTCGTCAATACCTCATAGCCGGTTTCTGTTACCGCCACATCGTCTTCAATCCGAACGCCGACTTTGCCGGGGACATAGATGCCGGGTTCCAATGTAAAGACCATCCCTTTATCCATTTTCATTGGGTTTGCACCGTGAATCGAAGGGAATTCGTGAACAGAGATGCCAAGGCCATGGCCAAGCCGGTGCGTGAAGTAATCCCCGTATCCGGCATCTGCAATTACCTTGCGTGAAATCTGATCCAGTTCAGCAGCTGTTACACCGGGTTTAACTGCTTCAAGAGCAGCCGTTTCAGCCTGCAGGACGATATCATATACTTTCTTCTGCTCTTCGCCAGGTTCCCCTAGCGCCAGTGTACGGGTGATATCCGAGCAATAGCCTTTATGGACAACGCCAAGGTCGAATAAAACCAAGTCGCCATTCTGTAATTTCCGATCTCCGGTTTTGCCATGCGGTGAGGCTGCTTTATCGCCCGTCAACACAGTGGTATCGAATGACATATGCGTAACTCCGCGTTTTTTCAAGGCGAGTTCAATTTCTGTCATCACTTCAATTTCTGTGATGCCTTCTTTTATCGTTTTGGCCGCAACTTCAATGGCGTAATCAGCCAATGCAGCAGCTTCGCGTAAAATTTGCAGTTCCGCATCATCTTTAATAACACGCATCGCATTCAGTTGATCATCCAATTGCACAATGTTCAAAGAACCGAATAACGAAAGGATGGCGTCATAACGGTCCACTGTCATATGGGCTTTTTCAATTGCCATGGTCTTTAATTCGATTCCGCGCGATTGAGCGGTCTCGAATAAGATTTCCATAGAATTTTGTGTATCTTCATGCCCGACGATTTTCCCAGACCATCCGGCATT
>JASLAI010000403.1 GCA_030147225.1 Planococcus sp. (in: firmicutes)
TTGGAATTTCAATCTAAAAACATTAAGTCATCTTTGTTTAAACCTTTGATTGATTCTGACCATAAACGACAATTTATAATTTACATAATTACGTAGCCTTAACAATCAGCAAGATAGATAATTTCTCAACTGAAATCAACCAAATAAGACGCCATTTACATATGCACCCGGACTGATCGCATCAAGAAGTGAAGGTGGAACAAGAGGAGGAACATCATTATGAATGTTAAGCACAATGAATTGTTGCGCACTACCGTTGGGGACTTGATGCCTCAGGCAATCGATACCTTAACGTCATACGTCAGAATTCCTTCAGTAGCTGCACAAAACCAGGGGATTCCGGAAGCGGTCCAGTTTGTTGTTGAACTGTTGGAAGGGACGGGTGGAGAAGCGCGCGTTTTGAGTGACTTGGGCGGAAACCCGGTCATCTATGGTTTTTTCCCGGCTGGAAAAAACGGCGCACCGGATAAAACATTGCTGTTTTATAACCATTACGATGTCCAGCCGCCGGAACCTTTTAATGAATGGAAGACCGAACCTTTTGAGGCCACTGAAGTCGAGGGGATTTTGTATGGACGGGGAGTCGCTGACAATAAAGCCGATTTGATTGTCCGGCTGACAGCGATTCAAGCCTTGCATGAATCCGAGGGTGGATTGCCGTGCAATGTGAAGTTCATGATTGAAGGGGAAGAAGAAGTGGGGAGTCCCAACCTTCTTCCTTATTTGGAGAAGTACGCCGAGTTGTTCCAGGCAGATGCATGTATATGGGAGTTTGGCAATAAAGATGAGAAAGAACGGGTCAGCATGGTGGCGGGCATTAAAGGAATGGCCTACATGGAATTGATTTGTGAAAGCGCCGATATTGATCTGCATTCGTCTATGGGCGCTTACGTCGATAATGCGGCTTGGCGTCTCGTTCACGCGTTGACGTCCATGAAAAACGGCAAAAATGAAATCGTGGTGGAAGGGTTTTATGACGACATCATTCCGCCGACAGCTGAACAACTGGAGGTCGTCGAGTCATTGCCTTTTGAAGAAGACGCCCTGAAAGAAATGAACGGGCTGAAACGCCCGCTTATTACAGAAGCGCTTGGAAAAGATCCGCGGATTGCCATGGTATTCGAACCGACCATGACGATTTGCGGATTGGAAAGCGGCTATTACGGGGAAGGCAGCAAAACAGTTTTGCCAAAGCGGGCCATGGCAAAAGTGGACTGCCGGCTGGTACCGGGACAAGATCCTGAAAAAGTGGTTCAATCGATCAGACGCCATTTGGACAAACATGGATTTAAGGATGTGGAAGTTCGTGCGTTGAACAGCCAGCGCGCCTATCGCTCCGATTTTTCCCATCCGTTTATCGCGCAGGTAGTCGAAACGGCCAAGGAAGCTTACGGAGCAGAGATCGTCATGGCGCCGAATCATGCGGGCACAGGGCCGATGTATGATATCGGAAACCTGCTGAAATTGCCGATCGTCAGCACAGGCGTCGGCTGGGCAAATTCAAAAGTGCATGCGCCGAATGAATCCATCCGGTTGAACGATTTTGAGCAAGGCGCCGTGCATATGGCATACTTGCTGAAAGCGTTTGGTCATTCTAAAAATTAGAATGAGATCCTAGGAATTGAGAAATGATGTTTTATAATAAGCCGTGCAGCCAGGAAAGTGGTTGTACGGCTTTTCACGGTATGATAAAAAACCTTAATAGGTTTTTCAAGTTAGTTAGTACCTTCAGAGGAGACTAGCAGTTCGTACAGATATTCAGCTATTAAAAAATAGCAATTGTGTCAGAAAAAATTTGATGGAATTGTTAGTTTGTTTACGCGGAAAACTATTCGGGAAACCCTAGTATTAGGATGTTTTATACCTAGAGGAGGAAACTTAAAATGGCTAAAATATTAGCAGTGCTATCAAGTGGACACAAAGATACAGAAAACAATTACGAAACGGGCTGGTGGGCAGAAGAATTGTTTGCACCGATGGAGATATTGGAGAATGCAGGACATCAAATGGATCTGGCTTCACCATTAGGTGGAAAACCTACGCTTGATCAGGCGAGCATCAGCGAAGATTATGATCCGGAAGGCAAATACAAAAAAATGTATGAATCCGGATTAGCGGACAACACAAAAAAACTTTCGGAAGTCACTCCGGAAGAGTATGACGCGGTATTCATCGTTGGTGGCCACGGGGCGATGTATGACTTGGCTGAAAATGAAACCTTGCATAAGATCATCAATACCGTTTATGACAATGGAAATATCGTATCGGCTGTATGCCACGGACCGGCTCCGTTGCTTTGGACAAAACGTCCGAACGGCGAAAGCATCATTTCCGGCTTGGATGTAACAGGTTATCCGGAAGCGGTTGAACCTGAAGGGCTTCCTGCTATTCTGCCATTTAGCCTGGAAGGAAAAATGAGCGAAGTAGCAAATTATAGCGCTGAGCAAAAAGTGGTATGGGGCAATGACCAATTAGTGACCGGTCGCGACCCGTTTTCTTCTGAAGCGTTGGCTGAAGAATTAGTAAAAGCCTTGGATAAAAGAAACAAGCAGGAAAACTGAGTGTTGGAACCCATCATCATTACGGCGATTCTAGAGCCCAAGGAAAATATGGAAGACCGGTTATTGGAAGAATTGAAAAAGGTGCAAGAAGCTTCACGAGAAGAAGCGGGCTGCATCAACTATGTTCTTCATCAATCGATCGAAGATAAAACCTTTGTCCTTCATGAAACTTGGGAAGACAAGGATGCCTTGGAGAGTCATATCGCATCTCTTCATTACCAAGAATACCGGAAGAGCATTGCGGACCTGGTCTCAAAGCGAGAGGTTTTTAAGCTGAAGACTATCTGATGAGAATGAAGCAGTTTATTAACCA
>JASLAI010000248.1 GCA_030147225.1 Planococcus sp. (in: firmicutes)
CCAATAATTGCTCAGACGCCAATAAGCCGCCTGTAAAATCAGCCAATGTATTGGTTGGATGAATCGGCTTGCCAGATGCATCCCTCAGTTGATCCAAAGCACCTGACAAAGCCATATAATTTAAGTCGTGGCTGCCTAAGCCTGCCATATCTCCCATTTGTCCATAGCCTGATAATGAACAATAAACCAAGTCCGCTTTTACAAGTTTCAAGCTGTCGTAATCTAATCCTAACTTTTTCATGACCCCCGGTCGGAACGTTTCAATAAGCACATCGGCACTTTTAACCAAATCCAGCATTTCGAGACGCCCCTCTGCTGACTTTAAATCAATGTGAACAATGGTCTTCCCACGGTTATTGGCCCGGTGGACATGTCCACCGCTCATATAGCGTGCCGGGTCGCCGGCGGGAGGTTCGACTTTGATGACTTCTGCGCCCAGTTCAGCAAGCCGCATGCCGGCATACGGTCCTGGAACATAATACGAAACATCCAGTATACGTACACCTTTTAAGGCATCTTTCATTTATAGGCCCATCCGCTTGGCAATGATCGTCTTCATAATTTCATTGGAACCGGCGTAAATGGCTGCTACTGGAATATCCCGGTACCGGCGTGCAATTTTATATTCCTCCATATAGCCATATCCGCCATGCAATTGCATGCATTCTCCAGAAATTCTTTTAGCCGTGTCGGTCAGCCAATATTTCGCCATCGACACTTTGGAAACAATATCTTTTCCAGCCATATGCTCTTCAATCAGCGATTCTAAAAAGGAATGACCGAGCTCGATTTCAGTGGCCATTTCCACCAATTTAAACTGAGAATTTTGGAACGAGCCGATCGGTTTGCCAAAAGCCTTTCTTGATTTCACATATTCCAATGTCATTTCCAGCATATCTTCCGAAGCAACTTGTGCTGCCATAGCGACCACCAAGCGTTCCTGCTGCAATTTTTCCATTAAATAAGTAAAGCCTTTGTTTTCTTCTCCAATTAAGTTGGCTGCAGGAACTATGCAGTCCTCAAAATACAGTTCGGACGTATCTTGGGCATGAAGGCCAACTTTATCAAGTTTGCGTCCCTTTTCAAAGCCTGGTGTCCCTTCCTCTACCATTAACAAAGAAATCCCCCGATGCTTCGGTTCCGCTTTTGGATCGGTTTTTACCACGACCAGCACCAAAGTCGAATTGATGCCATTGGTGATAAACGTCTTCTGGCCATTAATAATGTATTTGTCACCGTCGCGCACAGCTGTAGTGGATATATTCGCTAAGTCAGAACCTGCACCGGGTTCAGTCATGGCAATCGCTGTAATATGATCGCCTGAAACACAGCCTGGCAGCCAGCGCTGTTTTTGTTCATCGTTTCCGTATGCCTCAATATAAGGCACTGTAATGTCATTATGCAGACCCACGCCTGTCAAACTGGCACCCACACGTTCCATCTCTTCTCCAATTACAACTGCATAACGGAAATCAAGTCCAAGCCCGCCATATTGTTCGTCTACCTGCGGACTTAGAAAACCCATATCCCCAAGTTTTTTCCAGAATGACTTCGGAATGAGCCGATCTTTTTCCCACTGGTCATAATTCGGGATCGCTTCCTTCTCCAAAAATTTACGTAAAGACTTCCGAAACATAACATGTTCTTCTTCCTCAAAACGATACTTCGCCATTCTGTTCATCCCCTTTATTTCGGTTGCATCCGGATGGCTCCGTCTAATCTGATCGTTTCACCATTCAGCATCGGATTTGCGGTAATACTTTCCACTAATTGTGCGTATTCAGCAGGTTTTCCGAGTCGAGCTGGAAATGGAACAGCTGCGGATAACGACGCTATCGCCGCATCTGGCAATCCCTCTATCATGGGCGTTTCCATTAATCCTGGCGCTATCGCCATGACACGTATTCCATCCCTTGCCAATTCTCGGGCAATTGGCAAAGTCATCGACACCACACCGCCCTTTGACGCGCTATATGCCGCTTGACCAATCTGTCCTTCAAATGCCGCAACAGACGCTGTCGAAATAATGATCCCGCGTTCCCCATCTTCAGTTGGTTCATTTTTTTGCATAGCTGCTGCTGCGATGCGAATCACATTAAAAGTTCCGATCAAATTGACTTGGATAACTTTTTCAAATTGTTCGAGCTCAATTGGTGTGCCTTTCGACAACACTTTGCCTGGAGTACCGATTCCAGCGCAATTGACCACTAGATTAATGCCCCCAAATTGTTCAAGCGTTTCACTGATATTCTGTTCAACTTGCCCTGCATCAGTGACATCGGTTTCTTTGTAGATAACCGATTCTTCCCCCAACTCTTCAATCACTTTCGCTGCACGTTCCGTGTTTAAATCAAAAATAGCTGCTTTTCCTCCACTTTTTGCAATGCGTCGAACTGTCGCTTCTCCAAGTCCGGATGCTCCCCCTGTGACTACTGCTTTTACACCTGAAAATTCCATAGCTATCCTCCTCAGCTTCCAATATGACCTATATTTTTTCAATGATCGTGGCATTTGCCATGCCCATTCCTTCACAAATTGCCAGCAAACCATAACGGCCACCTGAACGTTCCAGTTCGTGGAGCAGCGATACCAGCAATTTGGTTCCCGTCGCACCAAGCGGATGCCCAAGCGCAATCGCTCCGCCATTAACATTCAGTTTTCCTGGATCTCCGCCAACGTCTTTCAGCCACGCCAAGGGGACTGGTGCAAATGCTTCATTGACCTCGTAGCGATCCATGTCGCCAATTTCAAGCCCAGCTTTCTTCAGGACTTTCTTTGTTGCCGCTATCGGCCCCGTCAACATCAAGGTTGGGTCGGAACCAACCACTACACGCGCTAAAATACGGGCTTTCGGCTTTAAGCCAAGTTCCTGCGCTTTCTCACCGGACATAAGCAAGACCGCCGAAGCGCCGTCACTCATTTGACTGGCATTGCCAGCAGTAATCACACCATTTTCATCAAACGCTGTTTTCAAACCTGCCAGCACTTCTTGTGTCGTTCCAGGGCGCGGCCCTTCATCTACGGCAATGACTTCTCTTTTACCGTCAGCTTCGTGCATTTCAATCGGGACAATTTCCCGTTCATAATGTCCTGCATGAATAGCATTTTGTGCCCGCTCATGACTTTGTACCGCGTAATCGTCGAGCTGCTGTCGCGTGAACCCCCATTTTTCTGCGATCCGTTCTGCTGATAGCCCTTGATTGATGATCTCATATTGATCTGTCAGTTTCCGGCTCGGCTTTGCATCTTGCATATTTGAAAACATCGGTACGCGCGTCATACTTTCTACGCCGCCTGCAATAACGATATCCATATCTCCCGCCAAAATTGCCTGCGCACCAAAATGCACTGCCTGTTGACTCGAACCGCATTGACGATCGATTGTAACGCCAGGAACATGATCCGGAAAACCCGCAATCAACGCTGCAGTGCGGGCAACATTGCCGCCCTGCTCTCCTGACTGCGAAACACACCCCAATATGACGTCTTCTACCATACTTTTATCAACGCCGGCACGTGTTACTAGCTCTCTCAAAACAAAAGCAGCCAACTCATCCGGACGCATGTCGGCAAATTGCCCTTTTCTTCTTCCTACAGGTGAACGCACCCCTTCTACAATGACAACTTCTCTCAAAACATTTCACCTCTTCATCTATTTTGAAATCGCTTTCACTAAGCTGAATTGAATGACTATTCACTCATTTATTCTATTGTACAAGAACCTTTTCTTAAATACTATAAGAAAAGCACGAGGCACTTTCCGAATTTCTCCTAAATTTTAAAAAGCTGAACACTTTCCTTCTATACTCCAAAAAGCTTGCAGGCCTCATTGTGAAAATCTTTTTGAGCAGAAAAAAACGACTGTTTTCAGAAGTCATTCTACCTGACTTTCTGCACAGTCGTTTTCGGTCTATTCTTCAATTAATCCTTTTTCAATAAGGAACTCACGAGCAACATCGCTGGCTACTTCCTGGTCTACATCAATTCGTGAATTCATGGCGAGCATCTCTTCTTCACTGATTTGACCAGCAAGCCCACTTAACACTTCCTCAAGCTCTGGATACTCTTCAAGTGTTTCCAGTCGTACAACAGGGGCTGCATCGTATTTCGGGAAAAACGATTGATCATCTTCCGTCGTTTCCAAATCGAATAATGCAATACGGCTATCTGTTGTAAAAGCTGGTATGACATCCACTTCTCCACTATTGACCGCTTCATACATGATGGCTGGATCAAAGCTTTCCGTTGCCGAAAATTCGAATGGATAGGTAGCGACCAAATCATCAAAGCCATCTCCTTGGCGCTCATAGAAAGGGTGTGGCGCTCCGAAGCGCATATTTTCCGACTTTGAAACTTCTGCTAGTTCTGAATAGGTTTCAGCGTCATATCCACTATCTTTTGAATAGGCTAAAGTATAACCATTTTCAAATCCGAGCGGTTCAAGCCAGGTGGCACCCAATTGCTCTTCATAGCCTTTTCTGACAATTTCCAAAACCTCTTCTGAAGATTGGCCAGGTACCGACTCTTCCTTCAACACGTCTTTCATTCCTGTACCTGTATATTCTACGTACATATCAATTTCGCCTTTCTCTAAAGCAGGCGTCATAATGGACACTTCACCGAGTCCATCCTCATACTCCACTGTGTATTCCGAGTTTGCTTCAATGTATTGTCCAAGAATATGAGGGAGAATGTATTGTTCTGTCCACGGCTTGCCGCCGATTATAATTGGATCTGATGCATCTCCCCCTGATCCACATCCCGCAATTACTGTTGTGCCAACCAATAACAAACCTAATGCCATCTTTTTCATACCAATTTCCCCCTACGTTTTTAATCCTTTTGGTGTTGCTCTCTTTTCAATCCACTTCAATATCTGATCAAATCCGATAGCCAGCAGGGCAACTGGAAGGGCACCTGCTAAAACCAGCGAATTATTATACGATTGCAATCCTCTGTAAATGATATCTCCTAGACCGCCTGCTCCCACAAAAGTCGCAAGCGTGGCGATGCCAACAGTCAATACAGTGGCAGTTCGAATTCCCGCCATGATGAACGGCAATGCCAACGGCAATTCGATTTGACGCAGAATTTGTGTCCGCGTCATACCCATTCCACGTCCTGCTTCAATCGTCGAGCCATCGACACCGACAATTCCCGCATAAGTATTTCGCAAAATCGGCAGCAAAGCGTAAATGATGAGTGCAATTAATGCAGTCGGTGAGCCAATACCTAAAATCGGCACCAAAAAACCGAATAAAGCAAGACTCGGTATCGTTTGGAAAATTGCCGTCACCCCAATAATCGGCTCAGCATAGCGACGGTAGCGCGTAATGATAATTCCTAAGGGCAATGCAATGGCAATGCCGATAGCTACCGCTACAAAAGACAAATACATATGTTCTAAAAGCGCACTGACGATCATATCCTGCCGTTTTACGAGAGTATCCAGGAAATTTCTCATGCCAATACCCCCGCATCCTTAACAAGCGCCGCCTTCAATAAATCACGGGCATTGGCATAAGCCACAACTTCTCCGCCTTTACTGATAGCCAAATAGTTTTTATCGCTGTTGTCCAGCTGCAGAAAAGCACTTTCAATTGTAGAGTCAGCAGATATCTTTTCAGCATCCCCTGCCCAGTCAGTAGCGAACAAGTCCAGAAATTCGATTAATCTCTTTTCTCCGAATGTACGCTTTTGATTGATGCGTTCTACTCCGATGAAATTTCGGACAAATTCATTTGCGGGTTCATCAATCAGTTGCTGCGGCGTTCCTATCTGTTCCACTTGTCCCTTACGCATTACAATGATGGAATCTGCAATTTTTAAAGCTTCGTCCATATCATGTGTGACAAAAACGATCGTTTTATTAATCGTTTGCTGCAGATTTCGAAGCTCGTCCTGCAATTGTTCCCGGCTGATGGGATCAAGTGCCGAAAACGGCTCATCCATTAAAACAATATTGGGATCTCCAGCCAGCGCGCGAACTACCCCTACGCGCTGCTGTTGTCCTCCGCTCAATTCAAGTGGATAGCGATCCATATAAATTTCTGGATCCAAACCGACTAACTCGAGCAATTCGCGTACACGCTCTTCTTTTTTGGACTTGGGCCATTCCAGCAATTTCGGAACCAATGCTACATTGTCAGAAATGGTCATATGAGGGAATAAGCCAATTCGCTGAATAACATAACCGATTGAACGACGCAGTTGGACTTCATCCATATCATTTATAGGCTTGTCGTCAATATAGATGTTTCCTGCCGTCGGCTTCTCTAATTTATTGATCATTTTCATTAAAGTGGTTTTACCGCATCCACTAGGGCCGATGATGGCAGTCAATTCATGAGTGGGAAGAACAATTGAAATGTCCTTTAATGCTTCCGTTCCATCCAGAAAGCGCTTTGTGACATTTTCAAATCGAATCATAGCATCCGCTCCCTTCTGATTCTTTCAGCCTAGCTTTTTTATACCCTATGAAGACTCACTTTACTCCTCAAAACTTTAATAGAAAAGTTATTGCTCTTCAAAAACAAGGTGTACAGGATTAGCAAACTGCTCATATCCGATTTCCCTGTAGATTTTATTGGCTGTCGCATTATCGAGGTCCGTGTAGAGCATAACGAAATCAAATTCCAGAAGCAATTCATCTGTCACTTCCGCTACCAATGTACGAGCGTACCCCTTTCCACGCTGGCTCTTCGGTGTAAATACAAAAGAAACGGTTATACCATTTTTTGAAGGACGCGATTTCTTCATGCAGGAAACGACTGCTCCATCAACTTCCCACACATAGACTTCCTTTCTTTCCAAAAAGGAAGCAATCCGATGGGTGGCTTCTGCTTTCGTAGAACGGTTGATTCCCGTTTCCTCTTCAAAACTTACATACCATTCTTCAATAAGTTCTGCGTCTTTTTTACTGGCAATCCGCCAGGAACCCTCACTCTTCCGTAAGCCTTTATTGACTGCGTCGATTCGATATAACCCTTGATTCATCAATACCTTCATTTGCTCTCCTGTTTCACGGGTCCATGCTTCTGCAAAAAGATGGCATGTCTCCTGTTCCCCCACAATTCCACTGATTTCGATGCCCAGATTTTGCAGGTGTCTGGCAATCTCTTTCTCGATGCCGGGAAAGTGACCTAAAATCACCAATTGCAAAGCATGCGGCGGCGTCATGAGACAAGCCGCCACTATTTTGCCCTCTTCTTCTGCAATAGCCAAAAAGTAATCTTCATACTGATTAGCCTGAATTTGTTCAAGGATACCTAAGAACAAGCTATAGATGTCTTCGTTCTGATACAAGATCGGCGATACTCTTTCTGAGAAAATTGCCGAATCCGAGTAGATAAGCAATTCCATTTTACCACGCCCATTTCTGTCATAATTCCTCATCCTAATGTATTAGCTATATTATGGAAAATCTCCTTCTTATCTGCGTTGTTTCTTAAATAAAAAACAACGTCCTCCGAATCGGCATCGGAACCGTTGTTTTTTAAGTTATTCTATTCCAATTCCATTTGTTTTGTTTCAGTCCCAAGAAATGCGACAGCCATAGCACCAATAAGAATAGAGGCACAGAAAATCCCAAAGATTATATTGATTCCAATACCAGCAGTCAACATCGACCCGACCAGTAGAGGTCCAAGAACTCCTCCGACGCGGCCAAATGACGCAGCCATTCCTGTACCGGTTCCACGAATGACTGTGGGATATTGCTCTGGAGAATATGCATATAACGCTCCCCACGCACCCAGGTTGAAGAACGAAAGAAAAGCTCCGGCCACAATCAATAAAGTGATGGTATCAGCATTACCAAAAGCCAGAGCACTGGCAGCTGTCCCGATTAAATAAGTAACCAATACAAATTTTCGGCCAATCCGCTCGATAAGCCAAGCAGCAGAAAAATATCCAGGCAATTGAGCAAGCGTCATAATCAATACATATTGGAAGCTTTGGATCAATGTGAATCCTTTAAGCACCATTACACTCGGCAGCCATAGGAACATTCCGTAATATGAAAAGACGACCGTAAACCAAACGATCCACAACATTAAAGTAGGACGTCTGTATTTTTTTGACCAAACGTCCTTGATATTGGTTGAAACTGATCGCAATACATTTTTTTTGCAGAAAACTGTGGTGAATCCGGCAAATTGATGCGCAGATACAATGCGTAAAATGCCGGAAGAGCTGTCAGCAGAAGCGCCACCCGCCAGCCGAAAGATGGAATGATAAAATACGAAATAACCGCAGCAACTAGCCACCCAGCTGCCCAAAAACTTTCCAGCAGGACGACGACGCGTCCACGCTCCTTTGCCGGCACACTTTCAGCTACTAAAGTAGAGGCAACCGGCAGTTCGCCGCCTAATCCCATTCCGACAAAAAAGCGAAGAATCATAAATGCCGCAAGAGTCGTAGTAAAGGCGGAAATTCCACTTGCAATTGAAAATAGCAGCAGTGTAATGATGAATATCTTTTTTCTGCCTACACGATCTGCGTAAATACCGAAGACAAACGCACCAACCGCCATTCCAATCGAGTTAACGCTGCCGATCCACCCCATTTGGCTGGAAGTTAACCCCCAGTCTTCGTGTAATGCTGCAATAACGAAAGCTAAAATTCCGACATCCATTGCATCAAAAAGCCAACCTAACCCTGCCACCCATAATAATTTATTTCTTGAGATAGAACCTGAATTTTGTCCAACTACCATCGACATTGTCATTTCCCCTTGTCTTTACACATGTATAGTACTGTCTTTACACAACTATACGCTGATGACGGATTAGTGACAAGCCCCGTTTTAAAAGTCAGTTTTTTCTGACAATAGAAGACTTAGCATAGAATCATTTTCTATGTTTGCTATTCTTAAACCTTTGGAACTAAAGAAGAAACCACGACTTTGTTAACCGGAAGAATTGTTTGTCGACGAAATAATTGCAGTATTGATACCGACCATCATCGCTGCCTGCTGGGCTTGCATCAAGGTTTCCAGCGAGGCAGAAAATGTCATGGCAGAGATATCTTGAGCCTCCAAATTATCAGCCATCGCTTGCTGCACAGCAGTTGAAAAAGCCATGTCCTTGTACCAACGAAAAATTTTATTTTTCTCTAATTCACGTGTGTTTTGTACAATTTCCTGAAGGGCCTTGCCATCTACTCGCGTCACCGCCAAAAATCCGAGAACCGGATACTGAGTTAAGCGAATTTTGATATTTTCTTCTTTAAAGAATTGATGGATGGCTAAAACTCTGCCCACCATGCCCGGATCATAGGAAGGCGAATCGAAGGTCATAACTTGAGACAGCCATTGAAGATCGTTGCCCATAGTGAAGCCTTGTTCTCGATGATCACGATAATACATATT
>JASLAI010000335.1 GCA_030147225.1 Planococcus sp. (in: firmicutes)
CTGTATTCCGTTAATACTGAAATCCAGCAATAAGCTCGCAAAAAACAAAAGTGAAATCAGAATTTTCGGCGTCCGCGGCAAAAACGGGAAATAGGAAATGAGAACGGCCAGCGCGAAGAGGCTGATCAGGAAAGGTGCATATGAAAAAGAAACAAAGAAAGAAAGCAGATAAGCTCCACCCATCAGCAGGGTGCTGAATGGCCGAATGACAGGTTTCATAAAAAGCACTCCTTTAAAAGACGCAGTTGAACAGTTTTACTTAGTTTGACAGAAAATTTCTGAAGCGTCTTTAATAATGCTTTGAGAGGTGGAGGGGTTAAGGAAGTTTTAACTGGTAAGTCTATTTGATTATCAATAGAAGAACGTATCATGAATAGAAATGTTAGAATAAAAGAAATTGAGAGATTAAGAATTGCATGCAACTTTAATTTTTGAAAAGCAGGTGAAGAATAGGCATGAAAAAGAATATCCACGTAGTAGGAGCAGTAATCACAAACGATAAAAAAATCTTATGTGCACAGCGAGGCATGGAAAAAAGCTTACCCGGCCTGTGGGAATTTCCAGGAGGGAAGATTGAAGAAACGGAAACTCCTCAAGCAGCGCTCCAAAGAGAAATTCAAGAAGAGATGCACTGTCACGTAGAAATTGGTGAGCAAGTAGAGCATACGGTGTACGAATACGATTTCGGAATTGTACATTTGACGACATTTTATTGTCAGTTAGTCGAAGGAACGCCGGTATTAACGGAACATATTGCGATTGAATGGCTAGAAGCCCATGAACTAGAGCAGCTAGAATGGGCTCCGGCAGATATACCAGCGATACAGAAGTTAAAGCGCAATGTTCAAGCTCCGAGATAAAAGAATAGGCAGAGAGAAAAGCGAGGGACGGAAATGAATTTTCTTCAGAATTTAGAAGACTCTATTTATAAAGGTTTCATCGATCAAACAAAACCAAGTGGAGAACGCTTTAAGCCAACTTTGTTGATTAATAACACAAAAACAAATGAGACCGTATTGAATTCCATCACTGAGGAGTTAGATAGCTGCCAATCGTTTCTTTTTTCTGTAGCGTTTGTGACTGAAAGTGGCTTAGCGACGTTAAAAACCCACTTATCAGACCTTGAGCGAAAAGGGATCAAAGGAAGAATTCTGACCTCGACTTTTCTGAATTTCAACCAACCAAAAGTATTCAAAGAACTTATGAAAATTAGCAATGTAGAAGTTCGATTATCGAGCATGAAAGGGTTTCATTCCAAAGGTTATATTTTTTCTCATGATACCCATCAAACTTTAATCGTTGGGAGCTCCAATCTAACGGCGCAAGCCTTAAAGATTAACTATGAGTGGAACGTCAAGTTGAGCTCGCATGAAAATGGTGAACTGGTTTCTCATTTCTATCAGCAATTCGAAGAAGTTTGGGAGAATGCGCAAACTCTCACGGATCAGTGGATTGAAAACTATGAACAATCGTACGTTCCAATTGCATATCGCAAAGAATTAAAAAATATAGCAGAATTTCCTGAAGTATATATAGAAAATCCAATAGAAGAAGCACTCAGTATTGAGCCAAATAAAATGCAAAAAGCTGCCCTTCAGGAAATACAAGCAGTCCGTGAATCTGGAAATGATAAGGGATTGGTTATTTCGGCAACTGGAACCGGTAAAACTTATTTATCAGCCTTTGATGTGCGAAACTTTGCGCCCAAAAGAATGCTGTTTATCGTTCATCGGGAGCAAATTCTTCAAAAAGCAAAATCTGATTTTATTCGCATATTAGGAGGAATAGATAAAGATTTTGGAATTCTTTCCGGTAATTCGCACCAGACAGATGCGCGTTATTTGTTTGCAACGATTCAAACGATCTCAAAGGAAGAAACACTTAATCAATTAGATCCGCAAGATTTTGATTATATTTTAATTGATGAAGTACATAAAGCTGGCGCAAAATCATACCAAAAAGTTATTGAGTATTTTCAGCCGAAGTTTCTAATGGGAATGACGGCCACTCCTGAACGTACCGATGATTTCAATATTTATGAGTTATTTGACTACAATGTGGCATATGAGATCCGCTTGCAGGAAGCACTGGAAGAAGATATGCTTTGCCCATTTCATTATTTCGGGGTTACGGAAGTCGAGTACGAAGAAGGAGTAATTGATGAAGCGACGGTTTTTTCAAAGTTAGTTACGGAAGAACGAGTGGATCATATTTTACATAAAATCAACTATTATGGACATTCGGGGGAGAAAGTAAGAGGTCTTATGTTTTGCAGCCGAAAAGAAGAGGCGGAAAAACTTTCTCTAGAGCTGAATCGAAGAGGACTAAAGACTGTTGCGCTGACGGGTCAGCATTCTCAAGAAGAACGTATTCTTCAAGTTGAGCGTTTAGAGAACGGTGTCATTGATTATATTTTAACTGTTGATATTTTCAATGAGGGAATCGATATCCCAAGCGTCAATCAAGTAGTTATGTTGAGACAAACGCAATCGAGCATTATTTTTATTCAGCAGCTGGGACGAGGCCTTCGGAAGCATGGATCGAAGGAGTTTGTAACAATCATCGATTTTATTGGCAATTATAAAAATAACTACCTTATTCCAATTGCCTTATCAGGTGAGCGGTCACAAAATAAAGACAATATTCGTCGTAGAATGAAAGATACTAGCTACATCAAAGGGATTTCTACTGTGAATTTTGAAGAGATAGCGAAAAATCGTGTCTTCTCAGCAATTAAGACGAGTAATTTAAGTGATATGAAGATTCTTCGGGAAGCTTATATCGAATTGAAGAATCGAATAGGACATATTCCGCAGCTTCAGGATTTTATTTTGCACAATTCAATCGACCCTTTGGTGATTGTTCAAAAATACACAACTTACCATCAATTTTTACTGAAGCTTAAAGAAATTGATCCATTAGTCAATGTATATGAAGAACAAGTTGTGACGATGCTTTCTTTGGAGATCCTAAATGGTAAACGCCTGCATGAAATCCTGCTGCTTGAACTATTGGTGGAAAAAGAGCAAGTCACGATGGACGTTTATGAACAATATATGCTATCGCATAACTGCAAGATTGATGCTGCGATAGTAGCTTCGGTACAGAGAATCCTGAACTTAAGTTTTTTCAATCAAGGGCCCCGGAAAAAATATGGCAATAAACCACTTGTGGTCTTTGAAACTAATAGTATTCAATTCAATGAAGAAATTCAAAACAGTCTGAAGCAGAATTCAAACTTTCAAGCCATGTTGAAGGACATAGTAATGAGTGCTAAAGAGTTAAGCAAAAACTTTGAATGCAATCAAAACCTAACTCTTTATAAAAAATACACGCGGAAAGATGCTTGCCGTTTATTAAATTGGACAAGCGATGAAAGTTCTACAATTTATGGCTACAAAACCAAGCATGGTACCTGTCCAATTTTTGTTACCTATCATAAAAATGATGAAGTGGAATCGAGTGTTGCTTATACAGAAGGTTTTGTCAGTCCTGAAATCTTTAAATGGTCGACTAGGAGTAATCGTACCTTAGCGTCTGCAGAAGTGAAAACTATTATGGGAGCTGCAGAAAATAATATTGACCTTCATTTGTTTATCAAAAAAGATGATGATGAAGGTGGAGATTTTTATTACCTAGGGCAGGCTCTTCCAGATAAAGAAAGTGTCGAGCAAGCTTTAATGAAGGATAAAAACTTAAAAGATATCCCAGTAGTTCATATGCATTTAACATTGGAGCATACCGTAGATGCGAAGCTGTACAATTATATTGCCAGTGAGGAAAATTGATATCTTACTTCGTTAATAACTAGCATTATTTTGTGGCATTTGTATCCTTTTCCACCCCTCCTACCTATCTCTAAAGTAACCGACACCCGCTATCCCAGCGAGAGTCCAAACTTTAGAGGAGGACGAACCAATGAAAGAATACTTTGTGAGGAAAATCCAGCATCCCCAGGAAGGCGAGCTTTACCAATTCTTTGAGCGGAACGCCGAAACCGGCAAAGAACAGACCATCGATCCTTTTGAATTGGGGATGCTGCAGCTCCATCCGGAA
>JASLAI010000021.1 GCA_030147225.1 Planococcus sp. (in: firmicutes)
GGCTGAAGCATCAGGAGAAGAAGAAATTTCCTCGAAAACGAAAATGGCCAATAAAAGAGCGATAAAAGAAAAAGAGACAAGCCATTTTATGTGAATCCATCGTTTGATTTTAGCTTCCACAGTATCCATCCTTTAAAATGAATTTTCCCAGCATTATCTAAATTGTAATAAGAATCCTTCTTTTCTGCGTGATATCTCTATCCAATTTAAGGCAACTAATTCGGTTTTTCTATATAATAGCTATGCTAACATGAAAAGAGATAGTGACCAACGGATTAAGTTAAAGAAAATGAAATATATTTGTAACCAGCTTTAAGCTAAAATGCAATATAAAGTGGGTAAATCAAAAGGTAGAGCTTTTTTAAGCTTTCGAATGGAGTGAGCGAATGTTCGGATTAGCCGATTTGATCGCATTAATAATTTCTGCGTTTATTATTTTACCGGTAGTTGTTTTTTTAAGAGAGTCAGGTTATTTGTTAATGAGTTTAATACTTGGCGTAAAAAATCCTCGGATGACCATTGGCTCAGGGCCTAGAATTTTTAAGATAGGCATGTTTGATGTACGTAAATATTATCATTTATATAGTTGGTTCTCATACGACTCATTGAAAAGGGAAGGGAAAATTGCGTATATCTCGCTTTATGCGGGGCCGATTTTAGTGAATACGGTAGTTGCACTTACCATAAATGCGCTACTGGCAAACGATATGTTAGAGGACTATGCAACTTTTTGGGAACGTTTTGTTTTTTATGCGTTTTATTATGTAGTGTTTGATATTGTGCCGATGAAAACAGCCAATGGAATGCCGAATAATGGTTTGATCATCTATGAAATGCTCCGTTACGGCAGAAGAACCGATTTTAATGAAGAACCTTTCTTGCCTTCCACTACAGAAGTCGAAGAACAATATAATGAGGACATGGAGAAAATAGAGGAAGTCAAAGAGCACCAAAAAGATCAAATTGAAAAAGAGCAGAAAAAAACGGATATGTCCAAATCTGAAGAGAAAGAGATAAAAGAAGAGATTGAGGAAGACAAGCAGGACCAGAAAGAAAATTTAAAAGAGATCAAAAATCATAAACAAAAGAAAATGGAAGACCATGAAGACAATCTGCCGAATGACGATAAGCATTAGTGCGGGAAGTTCAGTTAAATTTTTTCAGCTTGAGATAATGGAGTGGTAAGGTGAGTAAGTAAATTGAAAGATAGTTAAGGGAGTGTTGCGAAATGGTGCAAAAATCAATGGGAATTCATCACATTACGGCAATTGTCGGAGATCCTCAGGAAAATGTGGATTTTTATGCTGGCGTATTAGGATTACGGCTAGTCAAGAAAACAGTGAACTTTGATGATCCGGGAACCTATCATTTGTATTTTGGTGATAACACAGCAAAACCAGGAACTATCATTACTTTCTTTCCTTGGGGAAATGCCTATAAAGGAAAAATCGGAGACGGCCAAGTCGGTGTCACCACTTATGCTGTTCCTGCAGGAGCATTAGCGTTTTGGGAAAAAAGACTGGAAAAATTCAAGGTGCCATTTTCAAAAACAACACGCTTTGAAGAGGACTACCTAACATTTGACGATCCGCATGGCTTGCATTTGGAGCTTGTTGAAAGACACCAAGGCGAACCGAACACGTGGTCAATCGGTGAAGTGACAGAAGATGTCGCCATTAAAGGTTTTGGCGGAGCTACCCTGTACACAGCCAATGCAGAAAAAACGGCTGAATTATTAGAAACGGTCATGGGCTTTGAAAAAATTGGTGAAGAAGACGGACTTCTGCGCCTGCGTGCGGCAAGCGACCTTGGCAACATTATTGATGTGAAACTGTTTCAAGTCGGAACAGGGCGGATGGGGGTCGGTACTGTTCACCATATCGCTTGGCGAGCGCTTGACGATGCGGATCAACTAGATTGGAAGCAACAGGTGGAAACCTATGGACTCGGGGTCACCCCTGTTCAGGATCGAAATTACTTTAACGCCATCTATTTCCGTGAATATGGAGACATCCTATTTGAAATCGCCACCGATCCACCAGGATTCGCGATTGACGAATCACCGGAAACTTTAGGAGAAGCATTGATGCTGCCAGCACAATACGAAAGACACAGAAAAGATCTTCAACGCGACCTGCCGCCAATAAAAGTGAAAAATTTAGATTGATTGTAGAAAAGCGGAAGCGTCCGTGTAGCTCTGCCGGGCATAAGACAGACCGGCGAAGCGGCGCTCTTTGCCGCACAGCTGGGTTGGCTTATGACCCAAAGAGCTGGGCGCTGAAGTCTGGACAAAGAAAAGCGGAAGCAGCCGTGTAGCTCCGACAAGCGCTGGAAGCCTGATCGGAAATGGCGGTTTGTGCCATTATCGATCAGGCTGAAGCGACTCGAGGGGCTGGCTGCTGAAGCTGGACAATAAGAAAAGCGGAAACGCCCGTGTAGCTCTGGTGAATAGCGGGAAAAAACCTGCAGGAAGTTAATGAATACACAAAAGCATCTCCGATTTTTGTCGGAGATGCTTTTTCTTTTTTATTTAGAAACCATGCTTCTGAAGGCCAACGCAATGTTTTGAGGTCTTTCAGCCAGTCTTCTCATATAATAAGCATACCAATCTTGTCCAAAGGGCACATAAGTAGTGAAAGCGTAACCTTCTTTTGCAAGATCTTTCTGCATTTCTGAACGGAAACCGTACAGCATCTGAAATTCAAACTTGTCCAACGGGATCTTTTTTTCTTTAACAAAAGTTTTGACCTGCTCAATAATGTGATGGTCATGGGTTGCGATGGACGTGTATCCAGGTGCTTGAAGGTGAATCTTGATTAATTTCAAGAAATTATCATCGATTTCTTTCTTTTCTTGAAGGGAAACTTCTGCACTTTCTTTATATGCGCCTTTTACAAGACGAAGGCGAACATTTTCCAAGTTCTCCACATCTTTTTCGGAACGGTACAAATAGGCTTGGATAACTGTGCCGACATTTTCGTATTCCTCGAGCAGCACATTAAGGATATCGAGTGTTTGCTGCAGGTGATCATAGTCTTCCATATCCAAATTTATGAAAATATCATAGTTGGCAGCAGCTGCCACAATTTCCTGGATGTTCTTCAGACAAAAAGCAGGGTCGACATCTAAGCCGATTTGCGTCAACTTAACCGACATATGCGCATTCACACCGTGAACCTGAATGGCTTCCAGTGTTTTCAATATCGCCTCTTTAGCTTGTGTCGCTTCTTCTTTAGTGCGAACAAATTCGCCAAGATTATCGATTGTTGCACTGATGCCATTTGCATTCAGTTCTTTTACTGACTGCATCATGCTTTGAATATCAGTTCCAGCCACCATTTTGCCAGCGCCTAATTTTAATCCCCATTTTTTAGCAGCACTGTTCAATGGCTGATTTTTGGACAACGTAATGAAAAAACTTCTTGTGACACCCACTATTAATTCCTCCTATGCTATTAAACACTTTATCGACAAGCTCATTGTAAAAATAGAAAATGCTTTATTCAATGAAATACAGTTTAATTTCCGGAGGAAGTTGCTGTACATTTCATTGTTACCTCAGAGCATATCACAGATTAACTGAAAACAAAAAATCTTAAGAAGCGTATGAAATCTTGATATGTTCTTCTGTCATTCGAACTAGCCTTCAATTGGAAATCCATAAGCTAAAAAATATAAAAACATAAAAAAGTGTAGAATAGAAACAGATAATGAAGATGTCAGGAGGTACTGAAATGAACCGGAAAGCCGGTATAGGATTTATTTTTTCAGTTTCTGCATATGCCTTGGTGCATTTTATTACTTACTTTTATGAGAACCGCGTATTAACCGATACGCTTGCTGTTTTAGGTGCTTTGGTTTTGCTGTCGGCTCTGCTTTTATTGCCTTTTAAGAAAATTCAATTGCAATTATTCCTGGTTGCTGCGGCATTAATGGTATTGTTTTTTACAAGCAATTCACCTGGTGCTGCTGTCATTCAAGGCTTGCAGCAAATGAGGAATCTGATCGGTTTGTTATTGATTGTGCCAATGATCAGCTGGGTTTTAAAAGAAGAGCCTTACATTGAGGAAATAATGAGTTTCGCTCATAATTTCCTCAATAAAAGCCAGAAGTTCTACTTTGGTTTGATGGCGATGACCCAAGTGATTTCTCACTTTCTTTTATTTGGCGTTGTGCCGATGATGTATCGCTTTATCGATACATTTTTAAAGGAGCATAAAGACGAGGCATGGGAGAACTTTAAAGGCACAGCCATTCTTCGGGGCTTTGGACTTTCCACCTTATGGGTCATCAGCATCCCAAGCTTCATTTTTGCGGTAGAAGCACTGGAAGCCACTCTTTGGAAGTCGATGATGCTTGGATTTTTCTTCGCTTTTGCTGGAACGATCTTATCGGTCATTTTCTCTTATTATCAGGAAAAGAAATACGGAGTGGATTTTTCTTTTGTTTTAAAGCAGGAAATTGAAAAGGCGATGAAGAATTCGCGGAATCAAGGAAAGTGGAACAAGGATGTTGCAGAATTCGTCTTTCTGTTCGTTTCATTGTTTGGGACAATTTTTCTTGTTCATGAAATAACCGGTTTGGAATTTTTACTGACCATTCCACTGGTCATACTTATATGGACTTTTCTATATTTTATAATCAAGAAAAGATCTTCCAGTCTCTTTGCTGAAACCCGTTACTATTTTTCGGCAGGGATTGCTAAACAGGCGCAGCAATTCAGTATTTTAATTGCAGCGGGTCTGTTGATCTATGCGTTAAATCAATCAGACATAGGGGACTACGTAATAGATGGCATGAACTTTTTGACCGGAATCGTTCCGCTATTGAATGTGTTGTTCCTGGTTCCATTCATTGTCATTTTGTTAGGCTTTATCGGATTAGGTCCTCTGCCAGTTATCGTATTGGTGACGGGTGTTTTAGAGGCCATTCCTTTTCCATACCCGCCGGAATTAGTTGTTCTAGCGGTGACTTCAGGAAGTGTCATCTCCATTATCCTGTCTCCATTCGTCATGCCGGTAATTATTTTAAGCAGTGTTAATGGATTAAGCGGAATCCGGAATGGTCTCCAATTCAATTTGAAATTCGCTGTCGCTTTTTATCTCATGGTGCAGTTATTTATTCAAACAGCCATTCATTGGTGAAGAAATTTTAAAAATAGATGAGTACCTGACAAGGTGCTCATCTATAGTATGGTAAGCCGGTACATCTGAAAAATTGAAAGCGTTCAATTGATGACGTATAATTAAATTAACTGAATAGTAAAACGAATATAGGCAAGTGGCTCTTCCGGCAAAAAACCGCCATGCAGAGATGACGGTTTCGACTTTCATTTGGGTTGGGGCGCATGAATCTCCCAAGATAACTTCAAAGCATCAGCCAAATAATCAGCAGCTTCTTCCGCTTTAAAGTTATCCACCTGGAATTTGGAATGATTCAATGAGTAAATAACTTGCCGTTCCAGAAACAGTGTTTTCATATCTTCAAGAGAGCGCCCTTTCAACAAAGGCCGGTTGTCAACGAGAATATGGATTCGGTCTTTCCATGACTCCCATGAAATATCGAGAAACAGGACGATGCAATTAGCCATACAGATGTCCTGTATTTCTTTTTGCAGAAAGGCCCCGCCGCCAACAGAAATGATATTCAACGGCTGCTGGCTGTATTTCACAATCAACTCTTTCTCTTTGGCACGGAATGCCTGCTCACCATATACTTCGAATATTTGTGGAATTGGCATGGCAAATTCCTTCTCGATCTCCACATCAATGTCAATGAAGGTGCGATAGAGCCTTTGAGCCAACAGTTTGCCGACGGTTGTTTTACCAACTCCCATAAAGCCGATGCAGACAATGCTTTTTTCACGAATGGATAAACCGAAATTTCTCATGAGCAACCTTCTTTCTCATTTTATGCATTGATCAGGTCCATAGCTTACTTTACCTCATCTGTATCGGAAATTCACGAGAATTATAAAATTGATAAACTAAATAAAAAAATCGAATCAAAGGACTCAACATCCGTCTTCCTATTTTTAAGGAGTCAGGAAAGCCGTGAAGGAAAATCATTTATAGCGTACTTAAGCAATCGAAATTAAAACGGAACTGTAGCCGAAATATCAGCGGCTGAAATTCGGTTTCCACATTAGAAAGTCGAGGGGGAATTTGATGGCAACCAGCTATTTGCTGACAGGATCGTATTCATCTGAAACAGAACCGGGCATTAAACTTTGGGAGTTTGAAGACAATACTGGAGAATTAACAGAGCAACTGGGCGTAGCGGGTATTGATCGTCCTTCTTTTCTTGCTATCCATCCGAATGGCACCAGTTTTGTTGCTGCGA
>JASLAI010000042.1 GCA_030147225.1 Planococcus sp. (in: firmicutes)
TTTACCTCTCCAACCCGCCAATCGGACCGGACACAAGAGCGGCTGGAGAACAAGCGCTACAAAATCGCCACTCAGACTAAAGCATGAAATCAGCCGCTTCTAAGCTTTTCGATGCGTAATGTGAAACTGGGTTTGTTATGATGAAAACAAACCGATTGATGCAGATTTAACTGCGATCATACGGATTGGCATACAAAGAACAAATCGCTATTTTTCGCATTTTGAGGAGGATATAGGATTATGAAGGTTTTATTAGTAGACGGAACGATTATTGGCAGCAAGACCGGTGTTATCTTGGAGCAGGTGCAGACCTACATCAAGGAATTCACTCCGGAAATGGAATTGAAAATTCTGAAGCTGGCTGATTATGACCACCAGTTCGTCGACGGCCGCCCATTCGGCGAATACAATGACAGCATGCAGGAAATTGTCCGCCGCTTTGAAGACGCTGATGGCTACATTATCGCTTCACCGATTTTCCAAGGGTCGATTCCCGGCGTGCTGAAAAACACATTCGATATGCTGCATCCGCGTACGATGCGCTACAAGCCGGTATCGATTGTGGCAAACGGCGGCACCTATCAGCATCACCTGGTCATCGAAAACCAGCTAAAACCGATCCTCGACTATTTCCGCTGCCTGGTGACGCCGAACTACGTCTACACACACAGCAGCCATTTCGACGAAACCAACACCATCACAAGCGAAGACGTCCACAACCGTCTGCGCGAATTGGCACGCGTCTTCGTGCAGTACGCCGAGATGAGCAAGCATTTATCGAAGGAAACATTGGATAATCATTGATTGATAAGCAAAACCTCCCTGTGCGGGAGGTTTTTTTGGGTTTTATTTGAATTGAAGAAATGTTTTATTCCATTAATAGAGCTTACTTTCTAATAAGAGTGAAATACTTTCTGTTTGAATGCAAATACTTTCCGTAACCGGATGAATACTTTCTAATGAGCTCTAAATACTTTCCGTACTCTCAAAAAGTTCAGGAATGGAATAAATCCGATCTTTATAACTGCCGGCAAATGGCATATTGGCCGATTTCAGTAGCTTTGATGCGGTGGTGGAAGAGTGGATCCCAGTAAAATCACGGAATTCCCGGTTGCTGATGGTTGGTTTAACCAAGGTCCGGTATTGCAACAAAGCATCAAGATGAGCGATTGGATCACAATAGGTGCAAGCTTCGCAGCGCCATTTGCCACGGCGATAATTCAAGTGAAGGACAAGACAGTGAGGACAAAAAATACCTTTCATAAATGAAGTGGAAAGACCTAAAGGCGCAAGCGGTTTTATTGTAGAGAGCTCCAGCAATTTATAAGCCAGCGATTCTGTTTTTTTCTTCGATAGAATCTCTCTGGGATGCTTCTCCAAAAGTTTCTCCATTAAGTGTGGAAGGCCGGATGACTGGATCAGAATGCGGTTTTCAGCACGTGATTGGACGACAGATGAAGGGTACGTGAAGACAATGACACCGATGACCGGCAATTTTATCCGTTGATCAAATAAAAAGCGTTCCAGCCATTTTTCGTGGCGGAGCAATTGGTCATCCGGATTCTTCATGCCATCGATGCTGCCGTCTTTGTTGGTGCGGGAAAATTGCCGTAATTGTGGATCGAAGTTGAGCAGGCCGGAAATACTTTTGATTTCCAACGCCAACACAAAATGGCTGGTGATCAGGACGCTGTCAATCTGATGGGAAGATCTCTCTTTTTGAATGAATAAGTCGTGGAAAAAGTAATGCGGCAAGGGGAGAGCAATTTCGTGCCAAAGGGAGTCGACGCGCAGTTCGCCGTGATAGCCGGCAGTGATGCGGCGAAGTTTTTCGGTCCAGTAGAGAAATTGGGGATGGACGGTTGGGGTGCGATGGAGCAAACTTTCAAGTTGGAAGATTTCTGGTGGCTTGATGCGGTTTTTTACAATCAATCTATCCTCTCCTTTTTTATAAACCTGTTCCAAATATAGCGCAAATTATTAGCGGCAGCAATACTATTTCGAGAGATCTGGAAGTGATTTGGAAATACTTTCTGTTTGGACCAAAATACTTTCCGAAAGGCTATAAATACTTTTCAATAAAATGAATTTACTTTCCATTGAACACTAAATACTTTCCAACCGACAAAACCCCTCTAAAAAGCCAGCATCAGCAGAAAATGTTACAATAATCACATCAGAAATGAGGGTGAATTTAAATGAAATCAATCGTTTTAGCAGAAAAACCGTCCGTGGCGCGTGATATTGCACGTGTTCTCGGATGTGAACAAAAAGGCAACGGGTACTTAGAAGGCAAGCAGTATATCGTCACGTGGGCCCTAGGACACTTGGTGACGCATGCGCAGCCGGAGCAATACGACAACGACTTCAAGGAATGGAAAATGGATACGCTGCCGATCATTCCAAAACCGTTCAAGCTGGTTCCGATTAAGCAGTCGATGAAACAATTCAACGCCGTCAAATCGCAATTGCAGCGCGGAGATGTCAAGGATATTATTATAGCAACGGACGCCGGGCGTGAGGGTGAGCTGGTAGCGCGCTGGATTCTGGAGAAAACCAATACACGCAAACCAGTGAAGCGGCTGTGGATTTCTTCAGTCACCGACAAAGCCATTAAAGAAGGCTTTAATAACCTGAAAGACGGCCGTGCGTATGAGAACCTTTACGCAGCAGCCGTTGCTCGTGCGGAAGCGGACTGGGTGGTCGGCATCAATGCGACGCGCGCGCTGACCGTTAAATACAATGCGCAATTGTCGACTGGCCGCGTACAAACGCCGACGCTGGCAATGATTGCCGAACGCGAAAAACAGATTCGCAATTTCCAGCCGAAACCGTATTACGGCATGCAGGCGGTTACTGATCAAGCTGCATTCATCTGGACGGACGGCAACTCGACGCAATCCTTTGACAAGGACAAAGTCGACCAGCTGTTCGAAAAACTCCAGAACACGCATGAAGGCACGGTGACGGATATCAAGATTACGCCGAAACGCCAGCCGGCACCGTCTTTATTCGATTTGACCGAACTGCAAAAAGAAGCCTACAAGCGCTATAGCTGGTCGGCGAAAGAGACACTCAACACGTTGCAGAACCTGTACGAGCGCTATAAAATTGTGACCTATCCACGGACCGATTCGAAGCATTTGACGAGCGATATGCGCGAGACATTAAAAGATCGCGTCAAAGCGGTGCAGATGGGACCTTACCGCAGCTTGGCCGCGATGATCTTGAAAAATCCCGTGGCGCCGCAAAAAGGCGTCATTGACGATGCCAAGGTTTCCGATCACCACGCCATCATTCCAACGGAAGAAACGCCGCCGTTGCACGATCTGTCTGATAAAGAAATCAAGTTATACGATATGATCGTCAAACGTTTCCTGGCAGTATTTTATCCGCAGTACGAATACGACCAGACGACCGTCAAACTGACTGCCGGCGGGGAAACTTTCCAGGCAAAAGGCAATACGATCCGCAATGAAGGCTGGAAACGCATCTATAAAGATGAGGACGATGACAAGGATACGACGCTGCCGCCATTCGAAAATGGCCAAAAACTGACGATCAAAGGCATCGCCTTGACTGACGGCAAAACCAAGCCGCCCGCTTTCTTCAATGAAGGCACACTGCTTGGCGCTATGGAAAATCCGGCACAGTTCATGAGCGGCGAATCAAAAGAATTGATTCAGACACTCGGTGAAACAGGCGGGCTCGGTACTGTTGCGACGCGTGCTGATGTGATCGATAAATTATTCAATACCTTCCTGATCGAGAAAAAAGGCAAGGACCTGACTATTACATCAAAAGGGCGCCAGCTGCTGGAGCTTGTTCCGGAAGACTTGAAGTCGCCGAAATTGACAGCCGACTGGGAGCAGCAATTGACCAAAATTGCCAAAGGGCAATTGAAAAAAGAAGAATTTATAAAAGAAATGATCGTTTTCGCAGAGAAGTCCGTATCAGACATCAAAAAGAGTGATAAGAAATTCAAGCACGACAACATCACCGGCAAAATGTGCCCGGACTGCGGCAAGCCGCTTCTTGAAGTCAACGGCAAGCGCGGCAAGATGAATGTCTGCCAGGACCGCGAATGCGGCTATAAAAAACAAGTAGCAATGCAGACCAATGCGCGTTGCCCGAATTGCCACAAAAAGCTGGAAATGCAGGGCGAAGGGGACGGCAAGATTTTCATCTGCAAATGCGGACATCGTGAAAAGCTGTCGGCATTCGAAAAACGCAAAAAATCCGGCCAGTCAAAAGCCAATAAGAAAGACGTCAATAAATACTTGAACCAGCAGGACGAAGCGCCGCAAAATACGGCAATGGCCGATGCGTTGAAAAAGTTATTGGGTCAGACCGATTAAGAAATACTGCTGATCAAGTTGGAGATAATCATGTTTCCAAATAAGGAGAAGACGCCATGGCGAAGAAAATCACAAAAACCAATGCAGCACGCATGCTCGACAAAGAGAATATTGACTATGAATTGCTTCATTATAGTGCAGAAGACGGCAAAGTGGATGGCGTTTCCGTCGCTGCGAAAATCGGTTTTCCGGCTGAGCTTGTCTACAAGACACTGGTCGCAATCGGCGCGTCCAAGCAGTGTTATGTCTTCGTCATTCCGGTTGCGGAAGAACTGGATTTAAAAAAAGCGGCTAAAGCAGCCGGCGAAAAGAAAATCGAAATGGTGCCGGTCAAAGACATTTTAGGGCTGACCGGCTATGTGCGGGGAGGCTGTTCGCCTGTTGGAATGAAAAAGTTGTTTCCAACCTTTATCTCTGTGGAGGCACAGCCATTACCTGAAATAATCGTTTCAGCCGGCAAAATTGGTATGCAGCTGAAGTTGGATTCTGCTGAGCTGAAAGCTGTAACAAATGGTCAGTTCGCTGAATTGACAGCATCAGGTCTATAAAGCCTTCAGCCATTCACTTTGAATGGCTGAATTTTTCATATCATATATAGAAGAAAGAAGGATTTGAATGAAGCGTTCACTGGTTTACCGCTGGTTGTTTTTTATTGTTGGATTAATTGTTCTTGCCCTCGGTTTTACAATGACGATCAAAGGCAGCGAGCTTGGCATTGGACCATGGGATGTGCTGCATGTCGGATTGTACTTAAACTTCGGATTGACCATCGGTACCTGGTCAGTCATTGCGGGATTTGCTTTAATTGCCTGTACGGCCATTTTCACACGGAAGATCCCTCAGATCGGCACTTTCTTGAACATGCTGCTGATCGGCGTGTTTATCGATATTTTCAATTTCCTGATTCCTGACATTCAGACTCTGGTTGGACAAGTGTTGATCTTGTCAGCCGGCATTGTCGTTTCAGGATATGGCGTAGGGCTTTATGTATCGCCGAAAATCGGTGCAGGGCCGCGAGACAGTTTGATGATGATGCTTGTTGAAAAAACCGGTCTCAGCATCAGTGTCGTGCGGGCAGGAATCGAAGTGAGCGTTGCCTTGCTCGGCTGGATGCTCGGTGGACCGGTCGGTGTCGGTACAATCGCCGTCGCTTTATTGACTGGCAGAATCGTCCAAGTCTCCTTGCCGCAATTTGAAAAATTGCTTGTGAGGCTTATTGGTGAAAAAGAAAAAATTCCGCCGATCCTTAAGATTTGAGCACGGTCTCTAAAAGCATTTTGAAATGGGATTTCCACCCTAAACCATATAGTTGAAACCTCCATTCTGATATGATATAAATAAAGCCGAGTAACTCTATTGGTTTTGTTAAATATGAATATAAAGGGGCATCACGATGGGACGGGAATTTGTAGAAATATTCGATGAGTGGGTTCATACTTACGACGATTCAGTTAGTGGAAAAGATGAGGAATACAAAGATGTATTCGTAAAATATAATGAAATTTTACAGGCAGTTGCGGATGCAGCGATTGGTCCAGTTGTAGAGTTTGGGGTAGGTACCGGAAACCTGACAGAAAAATTACTGAACCGCAGTTTGGAAGTAGTAGGCGTTGAGCCGAACGAAGCAATGCGAAGGGTGACAGCAGAAAAAATTACCGGTTTGACTCTGGTCGACGGAGATTTTTTGGAGTTCGAAACAGATCTTGCACCGCAAAGTTTTGTCAGCTCCTACGCGTTTCATCATTTGACGGATTCGGAAAAAGCACGCGCTTTTCAGATGTATGCTGGGCAATTGCCTTCAGGCGGTAAAGTGGTATTTGCAGATACACTGTTTGAATCCCAAGCAGCTAAAAATGAAATAATTGCATTTGAACAAACAAGAGGTCATGCTAATCTAGTAGAGGACTTGAACCGTGAATATTATACGACGGTTCCTGTCATGGAAAAACTGATCACGGATGCTGGGTTTACGGTAGAATTGTTGAAGATGAACAATTACGTGTTTCTGATTGAGGCAACTAAAAAATAAGGAGCGATTCTCATGAAAAAAATGAATGTTGAAAGCTTTAACTTAGATCATACAAAAGTAGTGGCGCCATACGTCCGTTTAGCAGGAGAAAAAACGGGAGCAAAAGGCGATACCATCCGCAAATACGATATCCGTTTCAAGCAGCCGAACAAAGAGCATATGGATATGCCTGGACTTCATTCGCTTGAGCACATGATGGCTGAACACAGCCGCAACCATTCGGACGATATTGTAGACATCGGGCCAATGGGATGCCAAACTGGCTTTTATCTGTCATTGATCAACCATGATGACTATGAAGATGTTCTTCGTATATTGGAAAGCACATTAGAAGATGTCATTGAAGCGGACGAAGTACCGGCCTGCAACGAAGTGCAATGCGGCTGGGCTGCAAGCCATAGCTTAGAAGGCGCAAAAGAACTGGCGCGTGAAATGCTGTCGAAAAAAGACCAATGGCGCCAAGTTTTCGCGGATGAAGCGATCTAAGGAGAAATCACAATGAACTATGTTACCGAAATTCAGCAGTTAATCGGCAATACCCCATTGCTGGAACTGACACACAGCGAAATTCCAAATGATTGCCGCATTTTTGCCAAGCTGGAGTATTTCAATCCGGGAGGCAGTGTCAAAGATCGTTTGGGTGTATCGCTGATTGAAGATGCTGAAAAACGTGGGTTGCTCAAACCGGGTGGTAC
>JASLAI010000413.1 GCA_030147225.1 Planococcus sp. (in: firmicutes)
TTTTGCGGTATTCCCAGACGTTTAAGCCAGTTCCTTTTAGATCCCAGTGCCAATAATACTCGGTCGTGATGACGATGAAATCTTCGAAGGCATCATCCATCATCGAGACTTTCAATAATGACTTTCCAACACCGCTGCCTCTGTATTTGGGAATGACTTCGATGGCCCCCAGTTCAATCAGGTTGTCCATTTTGCCTTCTGACCAGCGTTCTAGGGGATCGGGATAGAGGAATGTGACATACCCAACGATCATATTCTCTTCACGGGCGATAAGAATCCGCCCTTCCGGCAAATCAGCAATTTCTATAATAGCTTTATGCTGTTGAGCGGGTTGTCTGAAAGCGACCAGATCCTCATGAAAATCCAGTTTGCTTAATTCTTTTCCAGGAATGGGACCTTCAAGGATCAACAGACCATGTTCGGTTTCCAATTCCATCGAATAATACGTTTTTCTATGTTCCATCATTTCACCGCCTGTAGGATGCAATTAGGTACATTATACATGAACAAAAGTCAATTTGGAAAAAGTCTGGCGAAATAAGCACTATTTTCTAAAAAGTTAAAATAATTAGCATTCAATTGTGACAATGTTGTAGAATATAAGGTAATCAATATGAAAGGGTGATTAGGATGAAAGTGGAAGCTTTACCAGCAAGAGCAGGGGTGCACCAATTACATAATTATGAAGAAACAGCTGCCAACTTTGATTGGGCTGAAGTCGAGAAGGAATTTAGTTGGTACGAGAGCGGAAAAGTGAACATGGCTCATGAAGCAATTGACCGCCATGCCGATTCCTATCGCAAAAATAAAGTGGCTCTTTATTATAAGGATCAGAACAGAGATGAATCCTATACTTTCTATGAAATGAAACGTATGACGAACCGCGCGGCTAATTTATTGAAGGCGCATTCAACTTTAGAGAAAGGTGACCGGATTTTTATTTTCATGCCGCGTTCTCCAGAACTGTATTTCTTGATGTTCGGAGCGCTTAAAATGGGTTTGATAGTCGGTCCATTATTCGAGGCATTTATGGAAGGCGCCATTTATGACCGGCTCGACGACAGTGAAGCTAAATCGATTATTACAACACCTGAGCTATTAAGCCGTGTTCCTCATGACCGCTTGCCAAAGCTGGAAACGATCTTCTTGGTAGGCGGCGAGGTCAATGAGCAGGATGGACAGATAGATGTGCTGAAACATTTACCTGCCAGCTCAGACAAATTTGATATTGAATGGCTGGACAAAGAAGACGGTTTGGTTTTGCATTACACATCCGGGTCAACCGGCAAGCCAAAAGGAGTCCTGCATGCCCAGTACGCGATGGTTCAGCAATATCAGACAGGAAAATGGGTATTGGATTTCACAGAAACCGATATCTACTGGTGTACAGCAGATCCAGGCTGGGTAACGGGTACTGCATATGGTGTGTTCTCGCCATGGCTGAACGGAGTCACTACCGTCATACTGGGTGGCCGATTCTCTCCAGACGGCTGGTATAAAGCTATTGAAGATTTTGGTGTGACTGTCTGGTACAGTGCACCGACGGCATTCCGCATGCTAATGGGAGCGGGAGATGCTTTAGTTGAGGAGTACGATTTATCCACCCTGCGGCATGTACTGTCAGTAGGGGAACCGCTAAATCCAGAAGTGGTCAGATGGGGAGCACAGGTATTCGACAAACGCATTCACGATACATGGTGGATGACGGAAACGGGTGCACAAACCATCTGTAATTATCCAGCGCTGGACATAAAGCCGGGATCGATGGGTAAGCCGGTGCCTGGCATAAAAGTTGCAATCGTCGATGACCAGGGAAATGAATTGCCGCCAAATCAAATGGGGAACCTGGCGATTGAAAAAGGCTGGCCTTCAATGATGCGTCAAATTTGGAACAATCCAGCAAAATACGAGTCCTATTTCCTGAAAGACAAATGGTATGTTTCAGGCGATTCAGCATATATGGACGAAGAAGGATATTTCTGGTTCCAGGGGCGTGTAGATGATGTCATTATGACCTCAGGTGAGCGTGTTGGGCCGTTTGAAGTGGAAAGCAAGTTGTTGGAGCATCCAGCGGTTGCTGAAGCCGGTGTCATTGGTAAACCGGATCCAGTCCGCGGAGAAATCATTAAAGCGTTTGTAGCTTTAGTTGATGGATATGAGCCATCAGAAGAATTGGTGCAGGATATCCAACAATTTGTCAAAAAAGGATTGGCTGCTCATGCAGCACCGCGTGAAATTGAGTTTAAGGATAAACTTCCAAAAACACGAAGCGGTAAGATTATGCGCCGGGTTCTAAAAGCTTGGGAATTAGACTTGCCTACAGGCGACCTGTCTACAATGGAAGATTAAAATACAAAAGAGCGGCAGGTAACATTATACCTGCTGCTCTTTTCATTCGCGAAAAATCCCGATTCGCTTCTTTAGCGGATCGGGATTTTTTGTTAAGCTGCGTCTTCTTCTCCAGGTTCCTCAGGTGCCGGTTCTTCTTCAACCGGTTCTTCAGGTTCTTCCGCAGCCGGTTCTTCTTCGGCTGGTTCTTCCGGCTCTTCCGGCTCTTCTTCAGGAGGGGATTCCTCTGCTGCAGGAGGGGTTTCAGCTTCCTCTTCAGCCGCTGGAGCTTCTTCCTGTTCAGGTTCTTCAGGAGTCGGTTTAGGTTCTGGCTTAGGTTCTGGCTTAGGTTTTGGTTTAGGTTCAGGTTTAGGTTCAGGTCTAGGTTCAGGTCTCGGCTTCGATGCAGCGATAGAAACGCTGTTCGATGCAGCTGACTGTTTGCCTGTAATATCCACAGCCACTACCGTGTAACTTCCTGGACCAGAAGCGGTATATGAATTGCTGCTTGCTTCTGAAATGGATGCAACACGGGAGCCATTTCTGTAAACACGGTATCCAACTACATCATTCGAACCAGAATTGGTCCAAGAAACTGTATTTCCGCTAATTGATGCTCGTACACCACTTGGCGAAGCGTTGTCAGCGTTGAACGTTGCGCCTGACACTACTGAAGAAAATCTGGAATTGCCAGGGAACAGCTTGCTGGCGTCTCCGCCAAAAGGAGCCATCATGC
>JASLAI010000111.1 GCA_030147225.1 Planococcus sp. (in: firmicutes)
TCTGAAGACGATTAACCTCATCCAGGAAACGGATGTGCTGTTCTGGGCAAATGCTGCCGTCTTTGTCAGCATTATCCGCCTAGCTGCAGTATTATTTATTACTACACGCCTATTTATGTATATGAGGATCTCAAAACCTGCCGCTCTCTTGGGAGCTTCCCTCTACGGCTTGTCCGGCATGTATTTCCGTCATGTTACGTACTGGGAATTTTTCGCAGATGCTTTTTTATGGCTTCCACTTTTAATATTGGGGGCTGAGAAGATTTTCCGTGAACAAAAGCCAGGCTGGTTTTTAGCAGCAGTGGCTATTTCAATGATCGATAATTTCTATTTTGCTTATATCAATTTTTTATTGACTGCCATCTATATACTTTTTCGGTTCTTTATCCCGCTTGACTCAGTGGAGCAGGATAAGAAGAAAGTTGTGATGAACTTTGCGGTCGCTGGACTCATTGGAGCCGGTATTAGTGCTGTTTCCTTTATTCCTTCTGTATACGCATACCTGAATAACCACAGGCCCGCTTTTCAACAAGAGATTGCGTGGATTGATGTAACAGACAATATCTTATTTAATAGCCGATACATCGTTTTGCCGGCATTTTTTGTACTGCTGTTATTTTGTACATTCCTTTACCGCCATAAAACGTTCAGGCTTTTTGCATTGCTCGGAATCGCTGGCATTGCCATGCACCATAGTCCATTAATTGCCAGTGTCTTTAACGGTTTTTCTGCTCCGCAATATCGCTGGGAATATTTTTTATCGTTAGTCATGGGTGGTGCAGTTGCTGTAGCATTCGATCAGCTGCACAAGTTTACAATGAAGCGTTTTGCGGTCGCGGCCGGCTTTGCGATTTTCAGTTTCGCGCTTTATGCATATGGAGATAAATATTTCACAATCAGTTCGCTGGTCTCTATTTTCACTTTCGGCAATCTGCTCATTACGCTTGTTCTGCTGTTCTTTTACATCCAGTTTAAAAAACCGCTGTTTAAGTGGCTGCTGATGGCCTTTCTGTTTGCCTGGACTCTGTTGTTCGCCAACCTCTATCAAGCAGAAAAAATTATAGAAGACGGCAATGTTTCCCAGGTTAATGAAGAGTTAATTACCGGACCCGAATACGATGACACGGAAATCAATGAATTGCTGGATTATATTCATACAAAAGAAACAAGTGAACTTTACCGGATTGAATGGATGGAAGGCTTGCGCAACAATACGCCCATCGTTCAGGATTTCCGAGGCTTGAGCGCCTATTCAAGTATTTTAAATAAAAATTTATTGTACTTTTACCTGTACGACCTTGAGATCGACATGGGGCGTGAAAGTGTCAGCCGCTATGCAACGCTGGGCAATCGAGCCAATCTGCACAGTTTGCTCCAGGGCAAATACATTATCCGTCCAAACGGAGACAAAAACATTCCATACGGCTTCGCTGAAATTTATTCATCTGAAAATTACGCCATATATGAAAATGAATATGTTTTGCCATTTGCCCGCTCCACTTCCACTGTCTATCAAGAACAAGAATTAGCTGAAATGCCAATACTGATGCGCGAACAGGCCATGCTGACAGGCATTGTTCTCGACGAAGTTGAGGATGGCTCTTCCCTGCCTGATTCGGGAAATAATTCACTCGACTTTGAGGCAACAGCAGTCGGGGCAACTTATAACGACGGCACCCTGGAAGTGACTGAAGAAACCGGCGGCTTAAACTTGGGAGTAACAAACCCGAACGAATCGGATGGCGATTTGTTTGTTTCTTTCCACTTGGAAAATAACGCAGCCAACCAAGGATTCCCTCTCCAAGTTAATGATTATTACACGACCAGAAAATCCAATCAGTCTGTCTACAAAACATTTGTAGATGACCTCACGATAAGGATTCCAGCTGTAGAACAAGTTGAAATACGTTTGCCCCAAGGTTCTTATGAATTAACAGGGATTCAGCTTTCTTCAGAGTCCTACGAAATTTTGGAAGAACAAGCGAGCCAGCCTGATTTGTCCAGCAACTTGGTAATTGATGGAAGCCATGTCAGCCTTGATTATTCCAATGCAGAAAACGATAATTATTTAAAACTTGCCATTCCTTACGAGCGCGGCTGGAGTGCAAAAGTAAATGGACAGGATGTGGAGGTGCTGAAAGCTGATTATGGCTTTTCCGCAGTCTCTTTAGAGCCTGGCAATAATAATATTTCTCTAAGCTACCAACCGCCATTTTTCAAACCTGCTCTTTTCATAAGTATTGGATCCTTGATTTTGGGATTGCTCTTCATTTTCCGCAAAAGAAAAAGATAAAGCTTTTTTATCCTACAAAAGAATCCATTTCAGAAAATTGCGTTTATTCACTCTCGAATATGTGTAATGTAGAATAACATGATTTTGAGGGAGGAATTTAGATGAAGCGTTGGCTTATGCTTATTTTAGCAATGGCTTTCTTATTGTTTTTAACAGCCTGCGGCAATGGAAGCTCAGAAGATCCACCGACAGAAACTGATGGTGCAACGGAACAAGAGCCTGAAGACGATGGAGATGACTTGCCGCAGCTTGGCGACGAGACAGACGATGAAGAGAAAAGCAGAGAAGAAATTCTAATGCTGACTGTCGAAATGATGGACAGCGATGGAAATGCCATCGGTACTGCAGAATTATCCGAAGAAGATGCCGGCATTATGGTGACACTTGAAGTTGAAGGCTTGGAGGAAGGCATGCACGGGATTCATTTCCACGAAACAGGAATGTGTGAAGTCCCTGATTTCGAATCAGCCGGCGGTCACTTTAATCCGACAGGTGCTATGCACGGGATGGACAATCCGGACGGACCGCATGCGGGAGATTTGCCGAACATTGAAGTAAGCGATGATGGCACAGCCTCCCAGGAATTCACAGCTGAAAATGTGACGCTCGCAATTGGCGAAGAAAACTCGCTTCTCAAAGAAGGCGGTACGGCTCTTGTTATCCATGCAGGAGAAGATGATCAAATGACGGATCCATCCGGCGACTCCGGAGATCGGATTGCCTGTGGAGTTGTTACTGGAGAATCTTAATTGTTTTATGTATTCGACTAAAAAGGAAACGCCGGCTAAGACTGGCGTTTCTTTTTTTTGCCGTTAATAGTTCAAGTTCCTTTTGC